>NZ_MEFH01000059.1:0-80786 GCF_001725095.1 Sphingopyxis sp. SCN 67-31
CGAGATGGAACCGGCCGAAGATGGACCCCCGCCTTCGCGGGGGAACACGGCTTTATACAATATCGCGGCGATAGACTCTGAATCCCCACAGACCTTAGGCACGGCTTCGGCGGCCTCGCGATCGGGGCTGCCGCAAGCGATGCTCCGCGTTCCGCGCCGCAACCGCGCGGGGCGTTTTGCCCGTCCATCCATCGATCGAGGATAAGCCATGTTGTTAGCCAGCCAGGACCATCGCGATGCGGCCTTTCGCGCGGTCGAGGAACTTCCGGGCATCAAGGTCGCCACGATTCGCGCCGGAAACCGGATGCACCCGGTCCCGCAGGGGCGGATCATCGACCTGGGGTTCGATATCGGCGCGCATATGGCGAAACAGCGCAACGCCGGGTTGATCATCGTTCAGGATGGCGCGATCCGGTTCGAACGCTATGCGCTCGGCTATACCGCGACCGGCCGCTGGACGAGTTTTTCGGTCGCCAAGAGCATCACGTCCACGCTGGTCGGGGCGGCGCTGCAGGACGGATATATCGGAAGCCTCGACGACAGGGTGTCGACCTATCTTCCGGCGCTGCTGGGCTCGGCCCTCGAAGAGGTGACGGTGCGCCAGTTGCTCACCATGTCCTCCGGCGTGAAATGGAACGAGGATTATGAGGACCCCGCGTCCGACGTATCGCGGTTCAACAGCCAGAAACCGGTGCCGGGCGAGGATGTCTCCGTCAGCTACATGAAGGCGCTGCCACGCGAGGCGGCGCCCGGCACGACATGGGTGTACAAGACGGGCGAAACGAACCTGATCGGCGTCCTCGTTTCGGCGGCGACCGGCAAGCGGCTGTCCGATTATCTGTCCGAGAAGATCTGGAAGCCGTTCGGCATGGAGGACGATGCGGTGTGGATGCTCGGCGCGACCGGGCACGAGATCGCGGGCTGTTGCATTTCCGCGAGGTTACGGGATTTTGCGCGCTTCGGTCTGTTCATGATGGGCGGCGGCGTGGCGGGCGGACAGCAGGTCCTGCCCGATGACTGGATCGCGCAGGCGACGACGAAGGCGTATGATGTCGACATTCCCGGCCGCGGCTACGGCTATCAATGGTGGACGAACGACGACGGCAGCTATTCGGCGCAGGGCATATACGGGCAGGGCATATTCGTCGACGCCGCGCGGCGGCTGGTCATCGCGTCGAACGGCAACTGGCCGGTCGCCACCGATCCCGACGGCCTCGTCGCGGAGCGCGAGGCCTTCTACAAGCGCGTTCAGGCGGCGGTAGACCGGGAACAGGCGGCGTAACGCCGGACAAGGGGTCGCGCCTCCATCCCGTGCCGGCCACGCCCCGGAACTTTCGGCCGGTGCGGTCGTTTGATCAGGGCCCTTGCTATTCAGCAGATTGCGGCGCGGCCAAGGGCCGTCCGTCCTTGGAAAACTGCGTTGACGCGCGTTTCCCAAGGCCGATTTGCGCGCCGGCTTGGAGGAGGTATCGGATGTTCAAATGGGCCCTTATTTTCGCCGTGATCGCCCTGGTTGCCGCGGTGCTCGGCTTCGGCGGCATCGCTGGCGCGGCGGCCGGCATCGCGAAAATATTGTTCTTCATCGGGCTGGCGCTGGTGGTCCTGTTCCTGATCCTGGGCGCCGCAGCGGCCCGGAAGGTCACCTAACGAACATTTTTTCGCATCCATGGAACCTTCCCGCTTCGCCGGACGTTTCCATGGCCTACTTGATCGAAAGAAAGAGTAGAATTTGGTTCGCGTCTTCGGACGCAACCTAGGGAAGCCCCGCCGCAGAGATGCGACGGGGCTTACTTTTTGGTTCAGGCCGGAAAGGCGGCGCGCACCCGGTTCTCGAGCACCGCGAGCGGGATGCGGCCCGCACCGAGCACGACGTCGTGGAAGCGCTTGATGTCATAGCCCGGCCGCCCCGACACCTCGTCGCGCAGCCGGCTGATCGCGGTCTGGCCGATCTTGTACGAACAGGCCTGGCCCGGATAGACGATATAGCGGTCGATCTCGGTCCGCGCCGCGCTGGGGGCCTCCGACGAATTCTGCACCATGAAGTCGATCGCCTGTTCGCGGCTCCATCCCATCGCATGCAGCCCGGTGTCGACGACGAGGCGCGACGCGCGGAAGGCATAGGAGGCGAGATAGCCGATCTTGCCCAGCGGATCGTCGTCGTACATGCCGAGTTCGTCGGCGACCTGTTCGGCATACAGGCCCCAGCCTTCGCCGAACGCCGTCACCGACGCCGTCTGGCGATAGAGCGGCAGCGCCGCATCCTCATATTTGAGCGCGCCCTCGAACAGATGCCCCGGCGCGCCTTCGTGATAGGCGAGGGTGGGCAGGGTGTAGCGCGGCCATTCGCCGGTATCGCGCAGGTTGATGAAGAAGATGCCGGGGCGCGATCCGTCGGGCGTGCCAGCCTGCGCCGACCCGCCGGGGGCGCCGATCTCGATCTCCGGCGGCACGCGCCGGATCTCGTAGGGCGCCTTGGGCATGCGGCTGAACACCTGCGGCAGGCGCGCGCGCACCGCGGTCAGGCGTCCGTTCAGATAGGCGAGCATCTCGGCGCGGCCGGCGTCGTCGTTCGCGAACAACTGTCCCTCCGCCTTGCCCAGCGCGT
The DNA here is from genome assembly GCF_001725095.1 of Sphingopyxis sp. SCN 67-31. Classification (NCBI taxonomy): domain Bacteria; kingdom Pseudomonadati; phylum Pseudomonadota; class Alphaproteobacteria; order Sphingomonadales; family Sphingopyxidaceae; genus Sphingopyxis; species Sphingopyxis sp. SCN 67-31. The sequence continues at coordinate 2,606 of NZ_MEFH01000059.1, forward strand.
CGAGCCGTTCGCGAAGGCTGCCGTTGGCGTAACCCTGCGCCTTGAGCAGTTCGTCCATGCGCGCGGTCAGGTCGGCAAGCTGCTCGCGGCCGATGCGATGGATTTCGGCGGCGCCCAGGCTGGTCGTCGTATGCTGCGCAAGCGTCGCGGCATAATAGGCCTCGCCATCGGGCAGGCGGCCGACGCCCGCCGCATCGCCCGCGCGCGGCAGCAGCGCGGTGAGCGCGTCGATCTGGCGGGAGAGGGCGGCGCGGATCGGCCCTTCGAAAACCGCCGCGGCGCGCTCGCCATAGCCGTCGAGACCGATCGCGGCGCTGCGCCGCGCGATCGAGGCGACGAGCGTCTTGCTCGCGACGTCGCCGTCGCGCAGCCGCGCGAGCTGCCGGAGCGCCTGTTCGAGGATGAAGCGCGGCGCCACGACGTTCATCGCCGCGTTGGCGGCGACGATGCCGGTATCGTCGTCGAGCAGCGCCGGGACCGCTTCGAGCCGCGCCATATAGGCATCGGCGTCGGCCTTGGTCGCGACCGGGTGCTGGCTGTCGAGAAAGGTGCTGACGCCGGTGTAGAAGCCGCCGAGCTGGGTCACGGCATAGGGACCGGCCCGGTGGCCGAAGCCGCCGCTGTGATAGGGGAAGCGCGCGAGCCGCTGGCGCGCGGTGAGGTCGAACTCGGCGCTGTCGTGCGCGGCGCGGGCGGTGTCGCCCAGCGTGTCGGGATCGATCGCGCGCACCGCGGCGAGGTCGCTGTCGATGCGGCGGTCGCGCGCGGCGCGCCCGGCGGGCGACCAGTCGGGAAAGCGCGCGCGCAGGTCGGCGAGCGCGCCGGTGTCGAGCCCGAGCGAGGTGGCGCGGTCGGGTCGTCGCGCAGCCCCGCCTCGAACTGCGCCGCGAGCAGCGCGTCGAGCCGCGCGTCGGCGCTGTCCGCCGCGAACGCCGGCCGGGCGATCGCGGTGGCCGCGACGCTCCCCATTCCGGCGAGCCCCAATCCCGCGAGCAACGTCCGTCGGTCGAGTGCGAAACCCCTCATGTCTTTTCTCCTTATCGATCGCGCGTGCTAAACTCCGCGCGGGCGGGCCGCAACCGGGCCGCCGGCTTGCGCCGTCATGAACGGACCGCCGGTTTTGCGACAATTTGCGACAATTTTTCGTCGAGCGGGCAATGGCTTGGGACAAATGACCCCTAGAAGGCCGTCATCGGGACCGGCTTCTCTCCCCTCGGTCCCAGAACAAGGAGTTAGGTGACGTGAAAAAGAAGATCGCTTTTCTGACACTGGGCGCCGCGCTGATCGCGGGTCCGGTGCTTGCCGCCCCCGCGGGCGGCCCCCGCGCCATGGGCGACGCCGATGGCAATGGCGTGCTGACCCGCGCCGAGGCGCAGGCGCACGCCGCGCAGATGTTCGCCAAGCTTGACGCCAATGGCGACGGCAAGCTCGATGCCGCCGACCGCGCCGCGGCGCGCGCCGCGATGCAGGCGAAGATGTTCGAACGGCTCGACGCGAACAAGGACGGCAGCATCAGCAAGGCCGAATGGGACCAGCGCGCCGCCGAGCGTCAGGCGAAGCGCGGCGAACGGAAGGAAAAGCGCGCCGCCGCTGCCGGCGAGGCCCGCGAAGGCCCGCGCGCGATGCGCGGCCATCACGGCAAGCGTGGCGGCCATGGCATGCGCGGCGGGATGATGATGAGGGCCGACACCAACGGCGACAAGGCGATCAGCCGCGCCGAGTTCGAAACGGCCGCCCTGGCGCGCTTCGATCGCCTCGATGCCAACAAAGACGGGCAGGTGACGGCCGAGGAACGCAAGGCGCAGCGCGAGGCGAAGCGCGCCGAGTGGCAGGCCAAGCGCAACGCCGCTCCGGCCCCCGCCACCAACTGATCGGCGCGCGGACGGCGGCCGGGTGGCCTCGCCATTGCCTTTGCCGCAGTCCGCTGCCAGCACGGTATCGCCCATCGGCCCCCGGCCGGTGGGCGAACCTCATGTTTCAGGCAGATCGACGATGACCGACAGCGATACCCCCCGCATCCTGCTGATCGACGACGAGCCGTCGATCCGCGAGCCGCTGTCCGAGTATCTGGAAGGACAGGGTTTTGCCGTCAGCGACGCCGCGAGCGCGGCCGAGGCGCGGTCGGTGCTGCGCGCCAAGAGCATCGACCTGGTGGTGAGCGACATCATGATGCCCGGCGAGGACGGGCTGTCGCTGACCCGCCACCTGCGCGAGACGAGCCATATTCCCGTCATCCTGCTGACCGCGCGGGCCGAGGATACCGAACGGATCATCGGGCTGGAGATCGGCGCCGACGACTATGTCGTCAAACCCTTCAACCCGCGCGAACTGGTCGCGCGCATCCGTACCGTGCTGCGCCGGACGCAGGCGAACGGCCGCGCGCTCGACGCCGGCGGGACGAGCTATGCCTTCGGCCCCTGGGTGCTGCGCGAGGTCGAGCGCGTGCTGGTCGATCGCGACGGGCGCGAGGTGGCGCTGTCGTCGGGTGAATATCACCTGCTCCACGCGCTGGTGCGTCACCCGCGGCAGGTGATGAGCCGCGACCGGCTGCTCGACCTCGTACGCGGGCGGGAGGCCGACATTTTCGACCGCGCGATCGACAATCTGGTCAGCCGCCTGCGCAAGAAGATCGAGGACGATCCGGCGCGGCCGCAGATCGTCAAGACCGTGTGGGGCGGCGGCTATACGCTGGCGTGCGAGGTCAAGCGGATGGACGCGGCGACATGACGCTGCGCCTGTGGCCCCGCAGCCTGATCGGGCAGCTTGTCTTTGCGGTTGCCGCGATGCTGTTCATCGCGCAGGCGGTCAATTTCGCGATGCTCGCGCGCGGGCAGCGGCAGCAAATATTGGCCCACGGCGGCGGCATGGCGGTCGCGCGGATCATCGACGCCGTCGAACGCGACCGGCGCGGCGTGACCGAAGCCGACGACAGCGATCACAATCGGCGCGAGCGCGTGCAGCGGCTCGTCATATCGAACGAACCGACCCGGCCGCCGCCGCAGGCCGAAGCGGCCCCCGCGCTCGCCGCCTATGTCGCCGGGCTGCTCGACGAGGCCGACGTCCGTGCCGAGCGGGTCGATGCCTGGGCCCTGCCGCCGCGGCCGCACGCGCAGCGCACGGGCTTCTCCTCGCGGACGGTCGTCGTGTCGGCAAAGGTGGGGGATCGCTATTATGCGGTGCGCAGCCGGATTCCGACCGACGGAAAGCGGCTGCAGGGTTTCCTGCTGTGGCAGACGCTCTCGCTCTATCTGCTGCTGCTGGTGCCGATCCTGTTCATCGCCTGGCGCGCCGCCGCGCCGCTGCGCGACCTGACGCGCGCCGCGCGCGGCAATCCGGCGCTGCGCGACACGACTCCGCTCGTCGAGGCGGGGCCGTCGGACGTGCGCGACCTGATCAGTGCCTTCAACGCCTATCGCGCGCGGATCGCGGCGATGCTCGCCGACAAGGACCGGATGCTCGGCGCGGTCGGGCACGACCTGCGGACCCCGCTCGCCAGCCTGCGCGTGCGCGTCGAGCAGGTCGAGGATGCGCGGCTGCGCGACAAGATGATCGCGTCGATCGAGGAGATGACGGCGATGCTCGCCGACATATTGGCGCTGGCCCGCGCCGGCTCGGGAACCGAAGCGCGCGAGGCGGTGGGGCTGGACGCGCTCGCCGGCGACGTGGCGGCCGATTATCGCGAGCAGGGCAAGGACGTCTCGCTCGCCGCCGTCGCCGCCGTGACGGTGCAGGCGCGGCCGATGCTGCTGCGCCGGGCGCTGCGCAACCTGATCGACAATGCGGTCGCCTATGGCCTGCGCGCACGCCTGTCGGTGAAGGTCGCGGACGGCGAGGCGCGCCTGATCGTGTCCGACGACGGTCCCGGCCTCGCCGAAACGCAGATCGAAGCGCTGATGGAGCCCTTCGCGCGCGGCGAGGAATCGCGCAACCGCGCGACCGGCGGCGCCGGGCTGGGACTGGCGATCGCGCGCGAGATCGCCGAAAGCGAGGGCGGCCGCCTGACGCTGGCCAACCGCGCGGGCGGCGGCCTCGACGCGGTGATCGCGCTGCCGGTTCCGGAGTGAAGCGACGTCCTGCTATCGGCGGTTAGATCGCGATCGTCATGCGTACACCGCAACCGCCTGGCTACCGCTCAGCACCGGCTCGCCGGCGCGGTTCCACAGCATCATGTCCTGCACCGACAGCCCGCGGCGCGCATAGCCTGTCCTGGCCGACAAAAGCCACCAGCCGTCGTCGGTCTCGGGCGTCGCGGTGAGCATGTTGACGGTCCAGTTCATCGAGCTGATCGGCCCGAATTCGCTGAACAGCGCCATCGCCGCGGGCGGCAACGCGTCGCCGAGCGCGAGCAGCGCGACGGTGGGGTGGCACCGCGGTTCCTCGACGAAGCGCACCCAGGTCAGATACTCGCCGACCTCCTGCTTCCAGCCGAAGCGCGGGCCGGTGGTCGGGCGCATGTCGAAATGCTTCGAGAAGGTCGGGCGCACCTTGTGCTGAGGAACCGGTTCCAGCGCCTCGGGCGGCGGGGCGTCGGGCATGGTCAGGCGATTGTGATCGACGTGGCTTTCCCGGTCGGGCGAGAAGGCGAACACCGCGGCGGTGCCGAAACCCGCCTCGCTCGACACGCCCGCATCGACGAACAGGCTCGATTTCGACCGGCGCAGCACCCGTGTCTCGACCGTGCAATCGCCGGCCACCGGGCCGACGAAACTGATCTGGGCATAGCGCAGCGGCGCATCGGTCGGGTGCAGCGCCATCGTGCCCGCGAGCGCCACCGCCGAACTGATCCCGCCATAGGCGGTGCGTCCCTGCATCCAGCCTTCGTCGATATGCGCGGTCGCGACATCGCCATCGGTCCGCAGCGTCGAGAGAAGGGTGTCGAGGGGAGAGAGAGAGGAGAGGGTCATATCCGTCATTTCGTCATGAATCCGTTCGCCCCGAGCCTGTCGAAGGGCCGCCCTTCCTTCGAGGGAAAGAAGAACGGTGCTTCCCCCGGCCTTGAGCCGGGGTCAGCACGAACGGAAGATGGGTCATTCCTCGATCTGGAAGCTCAACCCGGCCTCGGCGGTCAGCCGGTCGGTCAGTGCCTGCCCCAGCAGCGCGCCCGGCGTCCAGATGCCGCCTTCGCCCTCGGTCGCCAGCAGCGTCATGCCGGTTTCGGCGAGCATCTTCGACGTCGAGCCATAGCCGGGGTCGCGGTCGCCCCGCACCGAGGCGCGAATCGTCCGCCCGTCGGGATATTCGCCGATGAACAGGATGTCGTAGAAGCCGTTCTCGCGCTCCTCCCTGCTCGGCCCTTCGCCGGGCTTGAGCTTCGCGTCGCCGAACGGATTCGCCTTCGCCATCGCTTCGGCCATCGCCTTGCCGGCGTCGCCGATCGTCGTCATCACCATTTCGTCATAGACGAGGTCGGCGCCCCAGCGGTGCCCGAGCAGAAAATTGGTGCGATGGACGTTCTTGGTGTTGATCGGCGCCATCACGAAGGGCGCGGTCCAGGTGCCGGTCGCCGGATCATGTTCGGGAACCAGCCCGCTCGGCTGGTGCGGCCCTTCGAAACCGGGGGTGAGCGCGAAGCTCGACTTGAGCAGCAGCGCCAGCGACGGCTTCTTCGCGACGGCTTTCAGCGTCTCGGTCAGGCTGGCGATCGTGCCGCCCGACGCGCCGCCCTTCATCTGGCGCACCCGGCCCTTCACGCGCGGCGCGGGGGCGCTGTGGCGCTTCACCGCCTCGGCCTGCAGGAACAGCACGCCGAGGTCGAAGGGGATCGAATCGAAGCCGCACGAAAAGGTGATGCGCGCGCCCGACGCCCTGGCCGCGTCCTGGTGCGCGTCGATCATCTCGCGCATCCAGCCCGGCTCTCCGCACAGGTCGGCATAGGCGGTGCCCGCGCGCACGCAAGCGGCGACGAGGGCGCTGCCGTAGAGCTGATAGGGGCCGACCGTGGTCAACACCACGCGCGTGCGCGCGGCCATCGCGTCGAGGCTCGCGGGATCGTCGGCGTCGGCGACGATCAGCGGGGTTTCCTCGTCGGCGCCGATCAGGTCGCGCACCTCGGCCAGCTTGTCGAGACTGCGCCCGGCCATCGCCCAGCGCGGCGCGTCCGCGCGGCCCTTGTAATGATGCGCGAGATATTCGGCGACGAGCCGCCCGGTGAAACCCGTCGCGCCATAGACGATGATGTCGAGATCGCGGGATGCCATGAAACCCTCCCTTTACGTAAACGTCAAGCGAAGGCTAGCGCAGGCGGACCGCGATGCCAAGCGCGAAGCGTCAGAAGCGCCACCACGGCCGCTTGACGACGACCGGCGCGCCCACGGCTTCGGCCTGACCCTCGGCGCGCGCGGCGCGCAGTTCGGCCTCGTGCAATTCGATCTCGTCGCGGCGCCTGCGGCGCAGCGCATCATAGCTCCAGCGCGTGTGGCCATAGCCGAAGAGGCAGAGCAGGCCGCCCGCGATCGCCAGATTCTTCATCGCCGCCATCGCCTGCACGGGATCGGTGAAATCGCGGTGGAAGAAGAGGATGGTGAGCAGCACGAACGCCGCCAGCAGCAGCGAGAAGGCTCGCGCATAGATGCCGAGCGCGATGCAGACGCCCGCGATCAGTTCGAACAACCCGGTCGGAACGGCGAGCCAGCCGGGCAGGTCGGCGGCGGAGATCATCGCGCTGGTGTCGTTGACGTGGATCAGCTTGTTGATCCCCGAGACGACGAAGATCAGCGCGATGAACAGGCGGCCGATGAAGACGGCGATCATGGACATGGAACATCCTCCGACACGCGCCCCTTCCGCTTGGGGAGATGACGCGCGAGAGGGCGGGGCGGTTCCGCGGGATCAGAGCTTGGGCAGCGTCACGCCCTTCTGCCCCATATATTTGCCCGCGCGGTCGGCGTAGCTCGTCTCGCACGGCTCGTTGCCCTGCAGGAACAGGAACTGGCACGCGCCCTCGTTGGCATAGATTTTCGCGGGTAGGGGGGTGGTGTTCGAAAACTCCAGCGTCACATGACCCTCCCAGCCGGGTTCGAGCGGGGTGACGTTGACGATGATTCCGCAGCGCGCATAGGTCGATTTGCCGAGGCAGATGACGAGCACGTCCCTGGGGATGCGGAAATATTCGACCGTGCGCGCGAGCGCGAAGCTGTTCGGCGGGATGATGCAGACGTCGGTCTTGCGGTCGACGAAGCTGTTCGACGCGAAATCCTTGGGATCGACGACCGCGCTGTCGACATTGGTGAAAATCTTGAACTCGTCGGCAACGCGCGCGTCATAGCCGTAGGACGACAGGCCATAGCTGATGCAGCCGTCGCGCCGCTGCGCCTCCACGAACGGCTCGATCATCTGCTGCGTGCGGGCGGCGTCGCGAATCCATTTGTCGGAAAGAATGGCCATGCCGCCGTCTTGTCGGCGCGCGCGCCTTTGCGCAAGCGGTCAGTCGCGGACGAGGCCCATATCCTTCGGCCCGAAGGCGGCGGGGAGCAGATCGCTCAGCCGATAGCTTTCCACCGCCGTGCCGTCGCCCGATGCGCAATGGACCCAGATGTCGGTCTTCGACTGCTCGGCCGCCTCGTTCAATATCTGGCGGCAGCGGCCGCACGGATGCACCGCCTCGGCACCGGCCAGCGGCGCGCCTTCGGGGCGGCCGCCGACGATCGCGACCGCGGCGAGTTCGCCGATCCAGCCCTCGTTGGCGATCTTCGCGATCGCCGCGGTTTCGGCGCACAGCGTCAGGCCATAGCTCGCATTCTCGACATTGGCGCCGGTGACCACGTCGCCGTTCTTGAGCAATAGCGCCGCACCGACGTGAAAGCCCGAATAGGGGGCATAGGCGCGCGCGGCGGCCTCGCGCGCCGCGTCGATCAGCGCGTCGCGGTCGGCGTCGGTCGGATCGTCGGTCATGGCGTGGTTCCTTCGGGGCGCACGACGTTCCAGCCGACCGTGCCGTCGGCGCCGGCGATGCGCAGATAATGGTTGGCCTGCCACATCACCCAGGGATGGGCGCCATAGTCGGGCTCGAAGAAATCGCGGCGCAGCCAGGTGGTGCGCGCGATGCCGCTCGTTACCTTGTAATCGGCCTCGAACGCGGCGCCGGGCGCGATCAGGCTGCGCTTGCCCATATGCGCCTCGATCTGCGCCAGAAAGGTCGCGAGTTCGCTCAGCAGCAGCGCGCGCGTCGGCCGGTCGGGGCAGCGGTCGTCGTAATCGAGCCAGACCACCGGAGGCAGCGCGTCGGTGCGCCGCGGGACGTGGCGGATGAAATTGGCCGCCTGGTCGGTGGCGAGGCGGCACAGGCTGTAATGGTGGATCGGACCGGTGCGCACCCCGGCGTCGCGCGCCGCGGCCATGTTGCGCGCGTAGAGCGGATCGACGCCGCTGTCGCCGTCGGTCGCCGCCAGATAGGCGAAATCGGCCCCCGCCGCCTTGACCGAACCCCAGTGGACCTGGCCGTTCGAGGCATCGAGCGTCACCCCCTGCAACGGATATTGCGCGCGCGGCGGCGTCCAGCGCGCCGCCCACCACAATCCGACCCCGATGGCGAGCACGGCCAGCAGCAGCACCCCGCCGACGCGCCGCAACCCGCGCGCCGCCGCCTCGCGCCAGCCGGGCGTCGCCCGCTTGTTCCCGCGCTGGATCGCCCCCTTCGCCATGCTCACCCCTTGATGTGCAGCACGCAGATCAGCGTGAACAGACGGCGCGCGGTGTCGAAATCGACCGCGATCTTGCCGTCCAGCCGGTCCATCAGCATCTCCGCCGCTTCGTTGTGAAGCGCGCGGCGCGCCATGTCGACGGTTTCGATCTGCTGCGCGGTCGCCGACCGGATCGCCTGATAATAGGAATCGCAGATCGCGAAATAGTCGCGGATCGGCCGGCGGAAGCGCCCGAGGCCGAGGATGACCGCTTCGAGCGGCGACCCGTCATCGCGGCTGATCTCGAAGATCAGCCGGCCGTCCTCGACCCGCAGCATCAGGCGGTAGGGCCCGGCATAGCCGTCGGGATGGCCGCGCTGCGGCACGAACTTGTTGTCCTCGATCAGGTCGAAGATGGCGACGCGCCGTTCCTGCTCGACATCGGGATTGCGCCAAACGATCGTGCCCTCGTCGAGTTCGACCGAGATGATGCGCTGCTTCGATGGGTCGGCGTCGGTCATGATGAAGGTGCTTCTACCCGCCGCACGGCGAAGGGCAAGGGGGCGGCTAGGTCCCCCCTCCCGCAGGCGGGAGGGGTTGGGGGTGGGCCTGCGGGAGGGGGAGGCCGCAAAACTATCCCCAGAACGCTCCACGGCAGGCGTGGCCGCGACGATCAACGCCGTTGCATATGGTTTCGGGGGGTTCCATTATGCGTCGCCATGCCCGAGCTAGCCCTGTTCCCCACTCCGGTTCTCACCGGGGACGACCGCCAATTGCCCCGCAATATCGAGGCCGAGGCCGCGTTCCTGGGCGCGATCCTGATCGACAACCGAGTCGTCGAGGATCTGCCCGTGCAGCTTTCGCCCGCGCATTTCTTCGAACCGCTGCACGGGCGCATCTTCGCGCAGGCGATGGCGCTGGTCGAACGCAACAGCATCGCGACCCCGGTGACGCTCAAGCCCTTTTTCGAGGGCGACGAGGCGATGAAGGCGGTCGGCGGCGTCGGCTACCTCGCGCAGCTCACCGGCAGCGGCGCCGGGCTGATCGGCGTGCGCGATTTCGCGCGGCAGATCTACGACCTCGCCCTGCTGCGCGAGCTCGTGGGGGTCGGCCGCACGCTCGTCGACAATGCGCTCGACACCAGCGAGAGCGTCGATCCGCAGGCGCAGATCGAGGAGGCCGAGACCTCGCTCTACAAGGTCGCGGGCGGCGATGCCGAACTGGGGTCGGTCAAGAGCTTCAGCGCCGCGAGCCTCACCGCGCTCCAGGCGGCCGAACGCGCGCTCAATTCGGGCGGTCACCTGTCGGGCACGACGACCGGCATCGCGAGCGTCAACGCCAAGATCGGCGGCATGCACAATTCGGACCTGATGATCCTCGCCGGCCGTCCGGGCATGGGCAAGACCTCGCTGGCGACCAACATCGCCTATAACGCCGCCGAGCGCTGGCGCCGCGACGAAGAGGACGGCATTCCGCCCGAAAAGAACATGGGCGCGAAGGTCGCCTTCTTCAGCCTCGAAATGTCGGCCGACCAGCTCGCGACGCGCGTCCTGGCCGAACAGTCGGGCGTGTCGGGCGAAGCGCTGCGCATGGGGAAGATCAGCAAGGAGCAGTTCCAGCAACTATCGCGCGCCGCGCAGCAGCTCCAGACGCTGCCGCTGTTCATCGACGATACGCCGGGCCTGACGATCGCCGGTCTGCGCACGCGGGCGCGGCGGCTGCAGCGGCGGCACGGAATCGGGTTCATCGTCGTCGACTATCTCCAGCTTCTGCAGGGCTCGTCGCGCAGCGGCGATAACCGGGTGCAGGAGATTTCAGAGATTTCGCGTGGTCTCAAGACGTTGGCGAAGGAACTTAATGTGCCGGTGATGGCGCTGTCGCAGCTCAGCCGTCAGGTCGAAAGCCGCGAGGACAAGCGCCCGCAGCTTTCGGACCTGCGCGAATCGGGCTCGATCGAACAGGACGCCGACATGGTGCTCTTCGTGTTCCGCGAGGATTATTATGTCGCGGCACGCGAGCCGAAGCGCCCGGTGGAAGGCGACGACATCAAGATCCACGCCGCGCACGAGGAATGGGCGGCGGAGATGGAGCGCGTCTTCGGCCTTGCCGAACTGATCGTCGCCAAATCGCGCCACGGCTCGACCGGCAAGGTGCGCCTGCACTTCGAGGCCAAGACGACCAAGTTCAGCGACCTCGCCGACGACAGCATGGCCTATGCGGATTACGAGTAGGCCGATCGCTCAATAGCGTCGTCATTGCGAGCGAAGCGAAGCAATCTCCAGCTATTGGTCTCGCACAGGTCGATAGCTGGAGATTGCCGCGTCGCCTTCGGCTCCTCGCAATGACGAGCCTCAAAACGCCGGGTCGTTCGCCGGATCGTCGCCGATCGGGGTCACCGCTTCGTGGATGCCGCACTCGGTCTTGTCCCAGCCGCGCCAGCGGCCCGCGCGCGGGTCTTCGCCCGGCTTTACCTTCGAGGTGCAGGGCGAGCAGCCGATCGACGGATAGCCTTCCGCCTCCAGCGGGTGGCGCGGCAGGTCGTGCGCCTCGAACCAGGCGTCGAGCGCCTCGCGCGTCCAGTTGGCGAGCGGGTTGAACTTGAGGCGGCCCGAGCTGCCGTCGAGTTCGAAGCGCGGCAGGCCGGTGCGCGTCGCGGACTGGAAGCCCTTGCGGCCGGTGATCGAGGCGTCGAAGTCGGCGAGCGCCTTTTCGAGCGGCCTGACCTTGCGGATCTCGCAGCAGCCGTCGGGGTCGTAGGACCAGCGCAGGCCCGTCTCGTCCTTCTTCGCCAGTTCCTCCGGATCGGGCGTCAGCGTGACGAGGTTGAGCCCGAGCCGCGCCGCGAGCGTGTCGCGATAGGCGAGCGTTTCGGGAAAATGCTTGCCGGTGTCCAAAAAGAGCACCGGAATATCGGGCGCCGCGCGCGTCACCAGATGGAGCAGCACCGCGCTTTCGGCGCCGAAGCTCGAAACGATCGCGGTGTCGCCGAGCAATCCCGCGCCGAGCACGCTCGCGACCACCTCCGCGGCGTCCTGTCCGCGGAACAGATTGTTCAGGCGGACGACGTCGGCCTGCGTGAAGCGCGGCGCGACGTCGATCCGGTCGCGCCTCCTGTCATCCCCCGCATCGCCGCTCACGTCGCGCGCGGTCGGGACACCCATCGGCCGCGCATGGCCCTGGGGGGTCTCGACTTCGTTCGATGCGAACGGGAGTTTCGAGGTGTCAGCCATGCCTCAGTTTCCAGATCGGCACCGCGCCGTCCGCCGCATGCTGATAGACATGATCGTACCGGCGCAGCGACGCATCGACGTCGGCGCGGTTGAGCGGACTGTGCGGGGCGAAGCTGTCGATGCCGCAGCGCCGCATGAAGGCGACGAGGTCGACGAGCACGTCGCCTTCGGCGCGAATCTCGCCCTCATAGCCCGCCTCGCGCAGGATGCGGGCCGCGGTGAAGCAGCGGCCGTCGCGAAAGCGGGGAATGCCGAGTTCGACCAGCTTCACCCGCCCGAGTTCGGGGATCAGCCGCCGCGGGTCCTCGCCCGCTTCGAGCCGCACCGCGCTGGCGTCGGGCTGTTCGAGGAAGGCGTCGAGCGTGACCGCGGGTTCCTCGACCGGCTCGTCATTCCGAAAACGCAGGGCATCAGCCATAAATGGCCTCCTTGAAGGCGTCGAGGCCGACGCGGCGATAGGTGTCGAGGAAGCGTTCGTCCCCGGTGCGCAGTTCGCGGTAGCGCTCGATCGCGCGCTCGACCGCATCGACGACGCCGTCCTCGTCGAAGCCGGGGCCGGTGATCTTCGCCTGCGTCGTGTCCTCCGCGCCCGATCCGCCCAGCAGCAGCTGGTAGTTCTCGGTCCCCTTGCGGTCGACGCCGAGGATGCCGATGTGCCCCGCATGGTGGTGCCCGCAGGCGTTGATGCACCCCGAAATCTTGATCTTGAGCTCGCCTAGATCGCGCTGGCGATCCATGTCGGCGAAGCGCTGCTGGATCTTCTGCGCGACCGGGATCGACCGCGCGTTGGCGAGCGTGCAATAATCGAGGCCGGGGCAGGCGATGACATCGGTGACGAGGTCGAGGTTGGCGTCGGCGAGCCCCGCCGCCTTCAACGCCTGCCACACCGCATGCAGATCCTGTTTGCGGACATGCGGCAGCACGACATTCTGGGCGTGGGTCACCCGCAGATCGTCGAAGCTGTAGCGTTCGGCGAGGTCGGCGAGCGCCTCCATCTGCTCGGCGGTGACGTCGCCGCCGATGCCGCCGATCGGCTTGAGACTGACGTTGACGATCGCATAGCCGGGCGCCTTGTGCGCCACGGTCTGGTGATCGACCCACAGCGCGAAATCGGGGTCCGACCGGTCGATGGCCTCCGACAGGCCCGCCTCGAACGGCGGCGGCGCGAAATAAGCGGCGATGCGGTCATATTCGGCCTGCGGGAAGTCGGTGCCGAGCGTCAGGAAATGCTGGAACGCTTCCTCGACCTGGCGGCGGAACTCCTCTTCGCCCAGATCGTGGACGAGAATCTTCATCCGCTGCTTGTGGATGTTGTCGCGCCGCGCGTGGAGGTTCCACACGCGCAATATCGCCTGGAGGTAGGAGAATATCTGCGACGCCGGGCAGAAATCGCGGATTTTGTAGGCGATGAAGGGGGTACGCCCCATGCCGCCGCCGGCATAGACCTCGAAGCCTTCCTCGCCCGCTTCATTGCGGACAATGCGCAGCGCGCAATCGTGCCAGCGCAGCGCCGCGCGGTCGGCCGGCGACGAGATCACGCAGATCTTGAACTTGCGCGGCAGATAGCTGAATTCGGGGTGAAAGGTCGTCGCCTGCCGCAGCAGTTCGGCCCAGGGGCGCGGATCGCATATCTCGTCGGCGGCGGCGCCCGCATATTGATCGGCGGAGATGTTGCGGATGCTCTCGCCGCTGGTCTGGATCGCGTGCATCTCGACCGTCGCCAGCTCGGCGAGGATGTCGGGCGCATCTTCCAGTTTGATCCAATGATACTGGAGGTTCTGGCGCGTCGTGAAATGGCCGTAGCCGCGGTCATACTTGCGCGCGATCTCGGCAAGCTTGCGAAGCTGTGTCGAATTGAGCGTGCCATAGGGAATGGCGACGCGCAGCATATAGGCGTGAAGCTGGAGGTAGAGGCCGTTCTTGAGCCGCAGCGGCTTGAACTGGTCGTCGTTCATGTCGCCCGCGATGCGGCGGCGGGTCTGGTCGCGGAATTCCTCGACGCGCGCATCGACCATCGCGCGGTCATATTGGTCGTATTTGTACATGTCAGATCACCCAGTCGCCGGCCACCGGATCGGCGGGCTTCAATGTCAGGTCGGGGCGCACGGTCGGGCCGCGCGCGCGGATGCGGTCCTTGATATGCGCGGGGCGCGGTCCCTTGGCGGTGTCCACCGCGTCGATCAGATAGCCGCCGTTGACGCGGCGCGCGCCATCCTCGGCCGACAGGATCGCCTCGCCGTGTTCGCCGACATCGGCGGCGTCCTCGACATGGATCGACCAGCCGCGGCCGGTCCACCAGATCACGGCGCCCGTCTTCAGATCGTTTCCGGTCAAGAGTCGCATGCCATATCCTTCAATGAAGCAATCAGTCCCGGTGTGCCGAGGCAGTCGAGCGCGTCGGCGCGCGCCGCGACCTTGCCGACGATAATCAGCGCGGGGCTGGCGACCCGTTCGCGCGCGACGAGATCGCCGAGGTCGGTGAGCAGGGTGCGCAGCACGCGCGCATCGGCGGTGGTGCCGCGCTCGATCACCGCGACCGGCAGGCCGGGCGAGACCCCGTCTGCGATCAGCTTGTCGGCGATCGCCGAGGCGGTCGCGAGCCCCATATAGATGACGAGGGTGCGGCCGTGACCCGCGAGACCCGACCAGTCCTGATCGGTCAGATTCTTGCACTGACCGGCGACGAAGCTGACCGCGCTGGCATCCTCGCGGTGGGTGAGGGGGAGGCCGGCCTGAGCGGCGCAGCCCGCCGCGGCGGTAATGCCGGGAACGACCTCGCAGGCGATGCCCGCGTCGCGTGCCGCGTCGAGTTCCTCGCCGCCGCGCCCGAAGATGAAGGGGTCGCCGCCCTTCAGCCGCACGACCCGCCGCCCCGCGCGCGTCTCGCGGATCAGCAGCGCGTTGATCGCCTCCTGCTTCATCGTGTGGCGGCTGCGTTGCTTGGCGACCGAGATGCGCTCGACGTGCGGCGGGATCAGCGCGAGCACGCCCGCACCGACCAGCCCGTCGTGAACGATCAGGTCGGCGCTTTCGAGAAGGCGCGCCGCGCGCAGCGTCAGCAGGTCCGGATCGCCCGGACCGGCGCCGACAAGCCACAGCTTGCCCTGGGGGAGAGGATGCTTGTCCATGCCGCCGGTGTGGCCGTCGGCCCGAAAGATGGCAAAGCAGGCTTTTTTTGCTGGGGTGAAGCAAAATTTGCGTATTGAAATTCAGCCTCGCACCAGATCCTCCATTTCGACGCGCAGCGCGCGTGCCAGCCGCGCTATGGTTTCCACCGATCCCCGCTTTCGGCCCGATTCGATATCGGCGATCTGGACCCGGTTGACGCCCGACGCCTGTGCCAGGCCCTGCTGGGTCCATCCGCGCAGATCGCGCCAGACGCGAAGCGGATTTTCGCCGTCAAGGATGCGATCGGCATATTCGGCGGGAACCAGCTCGTCTTCGCCTGCATCAAGACGCGCCTTCGCCCGATCATAGGCGCGAAGGTCGACTAGCTCCTCCGCCGCTTCGCGAAGGCGGTCATATTCGTCTTGCGGGATCGTCACCATCTTGTTCACGCCATCGTCCTTCACTCATAGATGCTGCCGCGCGAGCCGATTTCCAGAACCGCGACAACGACCCCGTCTTCCATGATCACACGCCAGTCGCCGACGCGAAGGCGGACCGCGTCGCGCCCCTTCAAAGCTTTGACATTGTTCGCCAGCGATGCGGGATCGCTTGCATATTGTTCGATCTTCGACCGGATCAATCGCGCCGTATTCGCCGGCATACGGCCCAGCGTCCTGATGGCGGACCGGGTGTAGGCGATGGGCTTCACGCGCACGATGTAGCCCGTGGCTTCATTTCTGTCAATCGCGGGATCGGCCCGCGCTCAGAGAAAACCCTTGCGGATCAGCTTCGACCCTTCGGGATCGCGCAGGCCGATGCCGATCGAGGCGCGCATCGCGTCGCTTTCGGACGACGCCACCGGATAGGCGCAATAGTCCGCGGCGTAGAAGGCGCTCGGCCGGTGATTCCCCGACAGCCCGATGCCGCCGAAGGGCGCGGCGGACGAGGCGCCGTTGGTCGGCCGGTTCCAGTTGATGACGCCGGCGCGGGCATTGGCCCAGAACTGGTCGTAAAGTTGCGGGTTGCCGCCGATCAGCGCCGCCGACAGGCCGAAGTGGGTGTTGTTCGCCTCGGCGATGGCCGCCTCGAAGCTGTCGACGCGAATGACCTGGAGCAGCGGGCCGAACAGTTCGACATCGGGGCGCTCGCGCATGTCGGTCACGTCGATGATGCCGGGGGTCAGGAAGGGGCGACCCTCGACCGGCCGCGTCATGTGGCGGACGACCTGACCGCCGTTGGACATCAGGATCAGGAAGCTCTCGGTCAGGCCGTCGGCCGCCTCATTGTCGATCACCGGCCCCATATAGGGGGCGGGGTCGGCGTGCGGATGATCGACGATCAGCCGGTTTGCGAGCGCCTTGACCTCCTCGATCAGCGCGTCGGCCATGCTGTCCCGGACGATCAGCCGCCGCGCGTTGCTGCACCGCTGCCCGGCGCTGAGGAAGGCCGACTGGACGATCAGGATGGCGGCGGTACGGATGTCCGCGGTGTCCCATGCGACGATCGGGTTGTTGCCGCCCATTTCGAGCGCCAGTATCTTGCCCGGCTGACCGGCGAACTGGCGGCTCAGCGCGACGCCGGTCCGTGCCGATCCGGTGAACAGCAGCCCGTCGATGCCCTCGTGCCCCGCCAGCGCCTTGCCCTGATCGGGGCCGCCGACGATCAGCCGCAGCACCTCTTGCGGTACCCCCGCTTCGTGGAACAGTTCGACCAGCTTCGCGCCGACCGCCGGGGTCTTTTCCGACGGCTTGAACAGCACCGAATTGCCCGCAAGCAGCGCCGGGACGATGTGGCCGTTCGGCAGATGCGCCGGGAAATTATAGGGGCCGAGAACCGCGAGCGTCCCGTGCGGCTTGTGCCGCACCGCGTTGCGCAGGCCCATCGCGCCCTCGATGCGGCGGTTGGGGGTGCGTTCGGCATAGGCCTTGATCGAGATGTCGACCTTGTTCGCGACCGATTCGACTTCGGTGCGCGCTTCCCACAATGGCTTGCCGGTCTCGCGCGCGATCAGGTCGGTGAGCGTCTCTCCCTCCGCCTTCACCCGGTCGGCGAAGCGGCGCAGCGTTTCGGAGCGGAAGGTGAGCGGTTTTGCCGCCCATTCGGGCCAGCCGCGGCGGGCGATCGCGACCTCGGCGTCGACATCGCTGATCGCGCCGCGCCAAAGCTCCGTGCCGGTGGCGGGTTCGAAGGAAAGCAGGGCTTCGCTCATGGTCGCTCGCCTCTTATCGGTGAAAGCCGCCCGCGGCAACCGGCGGCGGCGCGGGATGGCTTGCGCGGCGCGCCGGGTTGGCGATAGACGCAGCAGGGCGTCCGTGCGGACAGGAAGGGGACCCGCCATTTTGGCAAGACAGGATCATCGCCGCGAGTGGGACGACCATTATTGGTGGTCGGCCGACGGCGTCCGGCTGCACGCGCGCCTCTATCCCGGCCCGGAGGAGGCGGCCGCGCTGCCACCGATCCTGTGCATGCCGGGGCTCGCGCGCAACGCCCGCGACTTCGAGGCGGTGGCGCCGCACATGGCGGCGCGGCGGCGCGTGATCGTCGCCGAATTCCGCGGGCGCGGCGAAAGCGCCTATGCGAAGGACCCGATGACCTATGTCCCGCTGACCTATGTTCAGGACATGGTGGCGCTGCTCGACGAACTGGGGATCGGGCGCTTTGCGACCGTCGGGACCTCGCTCGGCGGGCTGGTGTCGATGCTGATGGCGGCGAGCCTGCCGGGGCGGCTGGCCGGCGCGTTGCTCAACGATGTCGGGCCCGAACTCGAAAGCGCCGGGCTCGACCGCATCCGCGACTATATCGGCGTGGGGGGCAGCCAGCCGACGTGGATGCACGCCGCGCGCGCGTTCCGCGACCTGAACCACGCGGTCTTTCCGCACTATGGCATCCACGACTGGCTGCGGCTGACCAAGCGCACCCATCGGCTGACCCCGGAGGGGCGGATCGTCGCCGATTACGACAAGCAGATCGCCGCGCCGCTGCGCCTGCCCGCCGGCGACGGGGTCGACCTGTGGCCCGCCTATCGCGCCTTCGGCGACGCGCCGGTGCTGATCCTGCGCGGGGCGCTGTCGGACATATTGGCGGGAAGCGCGACCGCGAAGATGGCGGCGGCCCTGCCGGGCGCGCGGCTGGTCGAGGTGCCCGGCGTCGGCCATGCCCCGACGATGGACGAACCCGAAGCGCGCGCGGCGATCGACGCGTGGATCGCGGACCTGCCCGCGGCGTGAAGGACCGGCCCGCAATCGCGCGCGAGCGTCCGGTTCGCCCCGCGATCGCGCGCGATCGTCCGGTTCGCATCGTCCACCTCCACTCCAGCTTTTCGCTGGGCGGCAAGGAGGCGCGGGCGGTGCGGCTGATGAACCTGATGGAGGATCGCGCGCGGCACGTCGTGCTGTCGGCGGTGCCCGGCGCGCTCGGCGCGCGCGACGCGATCGCGCCGGGCATCGACGTGCGTTTCCCCGCCGACGCGCCGTCGCTCGCCGGGCGGCCGTCGCTGGCGCGCTACCGCGAGATCGCGCGCTACTTGCAGGATTTCGATCTCGCGCTCAGCTACAATTGGGGCGCCATGGACGGGGTGATGGCGCATCGGCTCCATCGGCGTCGCCTGCCGGGCCTGATCCATCACGAGGACGGGTTCAACGAGGACGAAAGCACGCGGCGCAACCGGAAGCGCAATCTGTTCCGTCGCCTTGCGCTGCGTTCGGCGGAGGCGCTGGTCGTGCCATCGACGCTGCTCCAGCGGATCGCCGCCGCCGAATGGGGCGTTGCCGACCGCACCCGGCTGATCCGCAACGGCATCGACGTCGCCGCCTATGGCCGCGCGCCGGACGTGCCGATCCCCGGCCTCGTCCGGCGTGAGGGCGAGGTGGTGATCGGCACCGTTGCCGGGCTGCGCAAGGTAAAGGACCTGCCCCGCCTCGTGCGCGCGGTGGCGGCGCTGCCGCCGCACGTACGGCTCGCGATCGTCGGCGAGGGGCCGGATCGCGACGCGATCGCCGCGGAGGGGGCGGCGTGCGGCATCGCCGACCGTCTCGTCATGCCCGGTTTCATGGCGCAGCCGGCGCGCTGGATCGGCCATTTCGACCTGCTCGCGTTGTCGTCGCTCAGCGAACAGGCGCCGATCGCAGTGATCGAGGCGATGGCGGCGGGGCTTCCCGTCGTCAGCCCCGATGTCGGCGACGTCGCGGCGATGGTGTCGGACGCGAACCGGCCGTTCGTCGCCGGCGACGAAAGCGCGTTTCGTGCCGCACTGGCGCGGATGGCGGGCGACGGCGCATTGCGGGCGGCCGTCGGCGCGGCGAATCGGCGCGCGGCGGCCGAACGCTTCGACGAATCAACGATGGTCGCGGCCTATGAAAAGCTTTATGCTCGACCGCTGGGTGGATATGGCCTGTTCGGCGGCGAACGGGTCGCGATCGATTGACAAAGGGGGCCGTCTTCCGCTTACGGAAACGGAAAATGGGGGCCGGGGCCGAGCAGGCGGTTGGCCGAGAGAAAGAGGTATAGAGTGTTCAAAGGTTTGAAGCCCATCCTTTACGGCGGCCGTGAAGTCTGGCCGCTGGTCGAGGGGGGCAAGGGCGTGTCGGCGACCAACCACGCCTCCAGCGGCGCCTGGGCTGCAGCGGGCGGGATCGGCACGGTTTCGGCGGTCAACGCCGACAGCTATGATGCGGAGGGCAAGATCGTCCCGCAAGTCTATCGCGCGCTGACGCGGCGCGAGCGGCACGACGAGCTGGTGCAATATGCGATCGACGGCGCGGTCGAGCAGGTGACGCGCGCCCACGACATCGCCGGCGGCCAGGGCGCGATCAACATCAACGTCCTGTGGGAAATGGGCGGGGCGCAGCGCGTGCTCGAAGGCGTGCTCGAACGGACAAAGGGGCTCGTCACCGGCGTCACCTGCGGCGCGGGCATGCCCTACAAGCTCAGCGAGATCGCGGCGCGGCACAATGTCCATTATCTGCCGATCATCTCGTCGGCGCGCGCCTTCCGCGCCTTGTGGAAGCGCGCCTACAACAAGGTCGCCGACCTGATGGCGGCGGTGGTGTACGAGGACCCGTGGCTCGCCGGCGGCCACAACGGCCTGTCGAATGCCGAGGACCCGCTGAAGCCCGAGGATCCCTATCCGCGCGTCAAGGCGCTGCGCGACACGATGCGCGCAGAGGGGATCGCCGACAGCGTGCCGATCGTGATGGCGGGCGGCGTCTGGTATCTGCGCGACTGGGAGGACTGGATCGACAATCCCGAACTCGGCCAGATCGTCTTCCAGTACGGCACGCGGCCGCTGCTGACGCAGGAAAGCCCGATCCCGCAGGCGTGGAAGGATCGCCTGCGCACCCTCGAAGAGGGCGACGTGCTGCTCCACCGCTTTTCGCCCACCGGCTTTTATTCGAGCGCGGTGCGCAACCTCTTCCTGCGCGACCTCGAGGCGCGCTCGGAACGTCAGATTCCGTACTCGAAGCAGCAGGCGGGCGACCATGTCGTCCAGCTCGACGCCGGGGTGAAGGGCAAGAATTTCTGGGTCACCCCGCACGACCGCGACCGCGCGCGGGGCTGGGTCGCCGAAGGCTATACCACCGCGCTCAAGACGCCCGACAACACGGTGGTCTTCGTCACCGAGACCGACAAGGCCACGATCCGCAAGGACCAGGCCGACTGCATGGGCTGCCTGTCGCATTGCGGCTTCTCGTCGTGGAAAGACCATGACGATTATTCGACCGGCTATCTCGCCGACCCACGCAGCTTCTGTATCCAGAAGACGCTGCAGGACATCGCGCACGGCGGCGACGTCGAACAGAATCTGATGTTCGCGGGCCACGCCGCGTTCAATTTCAAGACCGACCCCTTCTACTCGAACAACTTCACCCCGACGGTGAAGGAACTGGTGGACCGCATCCTGACGGGGGATTGAATATGTCCCCGTCATTGCTTCGCTGCGTTTGCAATGATGAGGTTCTATTGGGATAAGACCATGCGCGAACGTCAGCCGGCGGTCTATATCATGGCGAGCCGGCGCAACGGGACGCTGTATACTGGCGTAACCTCGAACTTGGCGCAGCGCGTGTGGCGGCATCGCGAAGGATTGGGCGGCTTTTCCGGTCGTTATGATTGCGGGATGCTTATGTGGTTTGAAATTCATGCAACCATGAATTTGCCATTGCGCGGGAAAAGCAACTTAAAGCTGGCAGCCGCGCGAAGAAACTGGCGCTGATCGAGGCGGAAAATCCGCTCTGGCGCGATTTGTGGCCTGACATTCTCGACGGCAGCGAGTGACACTCTGGATTGCTTCGCTTCGCTCGCAATGACGGTGCGTTACGAAACTCCGTCATTGCGAGGAGCGAAGCGACGAAGCAATCCAGAGCGGCTCAACGCGCCCGTTGGGAAACTACACCCACCCCTCCAGCACCTGGTCCGGCGGCCGGTGGCCGTCGGCCCAGGCGCGGATATTGGCGATGACCTTTTCGCCCGACGCTTCGCGCCCCTCGATCGTGGCCGAGGCGAGGTGCGGCAGCAGTACCGCATTGTCGAGCGTCAGCAGCTCGGGATCGACCACCGGTTCCTGCGCATAGACGTCGAGCCCGGCGCCCGCGATGCGGCGGCTCTTCAGCGCCGCGATCAGCGCCTTTTCGTCGATGATTTCGCCGCGCGCGGTGTTGATGAGATAGGCTGTCGGCTTCATCGCCGCGATCCGCGCCGCGTTCACCATCTCGTGCGTCTCGCTGGTGTGCGGGCAGTGGATCGTCACCACGTCGCTGATCCGCAGCAGCGTGTCGACGCTCGCATGATAGCTCGCGCCCAGTTCGTCCTCGATCGCTTCGGGCAGACGCCTGCGGTTGTGATAGTGGATCGACAGGCCGAAGGCGCGGGCGCGGCGCGCGACCGCCAGCCCGATGCGCCCCATGCCGATGATGCCGAGCAGCTTGCCCCCGACGCGGCGGCCGAGCATCGTGCTGGGCGCCCAGCCTTCCCAGCGGCCCGACCGCATCAGCTTCTCGCCCTCGGCCAGCCGGCGCGGAACCGACAGGATCAGCGCCATCGTCATGTCGGCGGTGTCCTCGGTGAACACGCCGGGGGTGTTCGCGACCATGATGCCCTTCGCGCGCGCCGCGGCCAGGTCGATATGGTCGACGCCGGCACCGAAATTGGCGATCAGCTTCAGCCGCTCGCCCGCCGCCGCGATGATCTCCGCGTCGATGCGGTCGGTCACCGTCGGAACGAGCACGTCGCAATTCTGCACCGCGGCGCGCAGTTCGTCGGTCGTGAAGGCGCGGTCGCGCGCCGAAAGGGTGACGTCGAACAGCTCGGCCATGCGCCCTTCGACGTGCGGCATGAGCTGGCGGGTGACGATGACGCGCGGGCGCCGGGGACGGGAGGAATCGGACATGACCGTCGATAGAGCGTGCCGCGGCGAAGGGGTCAAGAGGGGCGGGCGCGACGAAGCCTGCGGACGAACCGTGCCGCGCATGCCGCGAGCGGTTGAAAAAGCGGGCGGAGTTTGACAAGGCATCGGCCATGAAAAGCCGCCAGATTCTCGCTGTGCTGGCGCTGGTGGCCGTCGTCGGCCCCGCCGCCGCCCAGTCCGACCCGCAACTGCCCTATTGGGCCTCGATCAGCGTCGACGAGGCGCGGATGCGCAAGGGGCCGTCGCCCGACGTGCCGGTGATCTGGGAATATCGCCGCAGGGACTTGCCGGTGAAGGTGATCGCGCGGCACGAACTGTGGCGCAAGGTCGAGGACCCCGACGGCACCCGCGGCTGGATGGCGGCGCGGCTGCTCAGCCGGACGCGCACCGCGATCGTCACCGGCGGAACCCGCCCGATGCGCGAATCGCCGAACGAATCCGCGCCCGTCGCCTATCGTGCCGAAGCCGGCGTCGTCGGCCGGATCAGCGATTGCCGCGACGGCTGGTGCCGCTTCGACGTCAAGGGTCGTCGCGGCTGGATCGAAACCGCCCATATCTGGGGCGATTGATTTTCGCGCACGTGCGGTCGATCGGGGCCGCCATTAATCGAATTTTATGCGCGTGCCGCTAACAGGCGGACCATGAGCGCATCCCTCCATCGTGAACCCGAATCACAGGGTTTCGACGACGCGTCCTGGCTGCTCATCGGGCTCTGCCTGCTGTTCCTGATCGCTTTCCAACTTGCTGCGCCTTTCGCTTTCGCGGCGAACGGCTTCGGCGGATCGGCCGCGATGATCGGCCTGCTGTGGACCACCGACCGCTTCTATACCCGCTATCGCGTCCGCCCGGCCTTTGCCGCGCTGGTCACGTCGGTCATGCTGATCATCCTCTTCTCGATCGTCGGCGGCATCCTCAGCTATCTGGTCGCCGCGCAGGGCGGGGCGCTCTGGGATGCGCGGCTTCAGCGCTGGGACCTGGCGCTCGGCTTCGACTGGCTCGGCTATGCGCGCTGGGTCAACGACCATCCGACGCTCGCCACCCTCTATCGCTGGGCCTATGTCAGCATGATCCCGCAGCTTCTGGTAATGGTGCTCGCGCTGACCGCCACGAACCGGCTGCGCGAGATGCGGATCGCGATATGCGCCGCGATCCTCGCGGGGCTGGCGGCGGTGCTGCTTTCGGGCCTGACGCCGGCGGTCGGCAATTATATCCACCTGAACCTCGGTCCCGGCGATCTGCCGAACCTCCGGCCCGCGGCCGCCGTCGTCCACTACGCCGACTTGACGGGGCTGCGCGACGGCAGCCTGCGGCTGATCGACGTGACGCGGATCGAGGGGATCATCACCTTTCCCAGCTATCATTCCGCGCTCGGCGCGATCTTCATCTGGGGATTTGCGCAGCTGGGCCGTGCCGGATGGGCGGGGATGCTGTGGGCGGGCCTGATGCTGCTGGCGACGCCGATCGACGGCGCGCATTATCTGGTCGACGTTCTCGCGGGGATCGCGCTTGCCGCGGCGGCGCTGATCGCGGCCGGTCGGCTGGTGCGCCGCCCGTGGCTCCGGCCGGTTGCCAAAGCCGTCGGCGGCAAGGCCCCGCTGCCGGCGCCCTCGACCCTTCCGGCCTGACCTTCTCGGTCAGGACAAGGAAAAAGGGCCGGGCGCGAACGCCCGACCCTTCGCCCGCCCGCCGGTGATCAGCGCCAGCGGAAGTGGTTGCGGTAAACCTTCATCACCTTGCCGCTGCGCACATTGACCAGCAACAGGTCGTTGTAGTGGCGGACATAGGCGAGGTTGCGGCCCGCACGCGGCACGCCCCAGCGGCTGTCGTAATTCAGGCGATAGGCCGGCGCGTAATAGTTGGAACGCAGCGTCGAACCGGCGCGGAACTGCTGATATTTGAACGGGGCGCGCCAGTTCTGATAGCGATTGTCGCGGCGCCAGTCGCGGACGTCCTGGCGATATTCGCGCTTCGCATCGCGCACGTCGCGCTGGTTGCCGTGCGTCTGCGCATAGCGGATGTCCTGCCGGTCGCGGCGCAGTTCGTGGGTCTGGGCCTGCGCCATCGCGGGAACCATCATCGCGGCAATCAGGCCGGCGGTGAGAATTTTATTCTTCATGGTGCCATTCCTTTGATCGGTCACGGGGGAGGGGATCTGCCCGATGACAGGGAAAGGATTAGGCGAGTCGGTTTGAACGAACCCGGAATGCCGCGTTTATCTTCGGCTCATCAGTGTCGCAGTTTGTCGCGGTCGAATGGCGGGAGGAGCGAAGCGCCGCGGCAATCCAGAGCGGGCGGCCGCCCCTCTGAATTGCTTCCCCCCGGATCAGCCCCGCAATTATCCCTTTTCGACCGGCAACCGGTCCCCGGCGAAAGCCGGGGTCCATGCGGGGCGGTGCCATGCCATCTGGACCCCGGCTTTCGCCGGGGAACAGGCCCCTACTTGCCTTAAGGATATATATGTCGATCAGGTCGGGGGTCGCAAAGACGAAGTCTATGCCCTGTCAGACCAGTTCGACCGCCACCGCCGTGGCCTCGCCGCCGCCGATGCACAGGCTCGCGATGCCGCGCGTCTTGCCGTGACGCTGGAGCGCCGCGATCAGCGTCGTGATGATCCGCGTGCCGCTCGCGCCGATCGGGTGGCCGAGCGCGGTCGCGCCGCCATGGACGTTGATCTTGTCGTGCGGAATGCCCAGGTCGTGCATCGCGAACATCGCGACGCAGGCGAAGGCCTCGTTGACCTCGAACAGGTCGACATCGGCGATCGACCAGCCCGCTTTTTCGAGCACCTTGTTGATCGCGCCGACCGGGGCGACGGTGAAATCCTTGGGCTCCTGCGCGTGTGCGGCGTGGGCGACCAGCTTCGCGACCGGCTTCGCGCCCTTCGCATCGGCGACCGACTGGCGCGTCAGAACGACTGCGGCGGCGCCGTCGGAAATCGACGAGCTGGTCGCGGCGGTGATCGTGCCGTCCTTGGCGAAAGCGGGGCGCAGCGTCGGAATCTTGTCGGGGTTGCCCTTGCCGGGCTGTTCGTCGGTGTCGACGACGACTTCGCCCTTGCGCGTGTTCAGCGTCACCGGGGTAATCTCCGTGGCGAAGGCGCCGCCCGCGATCGCCGCCTGCGCGCGCTTCAGCGATTCGATCGCATAATCGTCCTGCGCCTGCCGGCTGAGCTGATAGGCGTCGGCGGTGTCCTGTGCGAAGGTGCCCATCGCGCGGCCCGCCTCATAGGCATCCTCGAGGCCGTCGAGGAACATATGGTCATAGGCGGTATCGTGGCCGATCCGCGCGCCCGAGCGATGCTTCTTGAGCAGATAGGGCGCGTTGGTCATCGATTCCATGCCGCCCGCGACGACCAGGTCGATGCTGCCTGCCGCCAGCGCCTCGGCGCCCATGATCACGGTCTGCATGCCCGAACCGCACACCTTGTTGACGGTGGTCGCCTGCACCGACTTGGGCAGGCCCGCCTTGATCGCCGCCTGCCGCGCCGGCGCCTGGCCCAGCCCGGCGGGGAGGACGCAGCCCATGTAGATACGCTCGACATCGTCGCCCTTCACCCCGGCGCGCTCGACCGCCGCCTTGACCGCGGTCGCGCCCAGATCGGTCGCGCTGGCGTCCGACAGCACGCCCTGCATGCCGCCCATCGGGGTGCGGGCATAGGAAAGAAAGACGACGGGATCGGTTGCGGTCATGATGCGAGACTCCGGTGGAAAAGGTCGGAAGCCGGTCTAGCGGAAATGCTGCACTTGCGAAAGAGGGGCTCGGCGAAGTCCGAGATCGGTCTTCAATCATCATCTTCATGCCGCGCTTGCGGGACTTTGTGGCTTTAAGCCGCTTACTGGCGCTGGAGCAAAGCGCCCGTAACCTGAATTTCAGCGTAAAGTTCGCGGTTTTCCGACCTTACGTTCGGTCGGGCGCGCGTCAGGCGGGTTTCATCTTGCAACCCGCCGCGCGGCATGGTCAATTGCCGCCCGCAAGTCATAGGGGAGACGGTCATGGCCACCGCCATCAAGCAGGATATCGCCGGCGAAGCCGCCCGCATGCAGCAGGTCCTCGCCGCGCAGAAGGCGAGCTTCACCGCCGCCATGCCCGAAAGCCTCGCGGTGCGCCGCGACCGCATCGATCGCGCCATCGCGCTGCTCGTCGATCATGCGGAGGATTTCGCCAAGGCGGTCAGCGAGGATTTCGGCCATCGCAGCCGCGAGCAGACGCTGATGACCGACATCATGCCCTCGGTCAGCGCGCTCAAGCATGCGAAGAAGCATCTCGCGAACTGGGCGAGGGGGGAGAAGCGCAAGCCGACCTTCCCGCTCGGCCTGCTCGGCGCGAAGGCCGAGGTCATGTACCAGCCCAAGGGCGTCGTCGGC
Organism: Sphingopyxis sp. SCN 67-31; assembly: GCF_001725095.1. Taxonomy (NCBI): domain Bacteria; kingdom Pseudomonadati; phylum Pseudomonadota; class Alphaproteobacteria; order Sphingomonadales; family Sphingopyxidaceae; genus Sphingopyxis; species Sphingopyxis sp. SCN 67-31. Next base: position 29,328 of record NZ_MEFH01000059.1, read on the forward strand.
GTCGTGAGCCCGTGGAACTTCCCGATCGGCATGGTGTTCGTGCCGATGGCCGGCATCCTCGCCGCGGGCAATCGCGCGATGATCAAGCCGAGCGAGTTCACCGAGAATGTCTCGACGCTGATGGCGCGGCTCGTTCCCGACTATTTCGACGAAAGCGAGATGGCGGTGTTCACCGGCGATGCGGAGGTCGGCATCGCCTTCTCGAAGCTCGCCTTCGACCATCTGATCTTCACCGGCGCGACGAGCGTCGGACGGCACATCATGCGCGCCGCCGCCGAAAATCTGGTGCCGGTGACGCTCGAACTCGGGGGCAAGTCGCCGACCTTCATCGGGCGCAGCGCGAACAAGGACCTGGCGGGACAGCGCGTCGCGATGGGCAAGCTGATGAACGCCGGACAGATCTGCCTCGCGCCCGACTATCTGCTCGTTCCCGACGATCAGGAGGCGGCGGTGATCGACGGCGTCGCCAAGGGGGCGGCCGCGCTCTATCCGACCCTGCTCGCCAACGACGACTACACCTCGGTCGTCAACACGCGCAATTACGACCGGCTGCAATCCTACCTTGCCGATGCGCGCGACAAGGGCGCCGAGGTGATCGAGGTCAACCCGGGGAACGAGGATTTCGCCAGTTCGAACGGCCACAAGATGCCGCTCCACATCGTCCGCGGCGCGACCGACGAGATGAAGGTGATGCAGGAAGAGATTTTCGGCCCGATCCTGCCGGTGCGCACCTATCGGACGATCGACGATGCCATCGACTATGTGAATGCGCACGACCGTCCGCTCGGCCTCTATTATTTCGGCCAGGACCGGAGCGAGGAGGAGCGCGTGCTCACCCGCACCATCTCGGGCGGCGTCACCGTCAACGACGTGCTGTTCCACAACGCGATGGAGGATCTGCCCTTCGGCGGGGTCGGACCGTCGGGGATGGGCAATTACCACGGGGTCGATGGCTTCCGCACCTTCAGCCACGCGCGTGCCGTCTATCGTCAGCCCAAGTTCGATGTCGCGGGGCTGGCGGGCTTCAAGCCGCCCTATGGCAAGGCGACCGAAAAGACGCTGGCGCGCGAACTTAAGAAATAGGGACATACGGCGCGCCGGCCGAGGCGTCGCGGGGCCAACGATAGGCTATGGCCATCCCCCGCGCGCATCCTTATAGGGGCGAATCTGTCGATCGGCCCGCCGGGCGGTCGCCGTGCGGGTGTGGCGGAATTGGTAGACGCAGCGGATTCAAAATCCGCCTCTGGCAACAGAATGCCGGTTCGAGTCCGGCCACCCGTACCAGCTTTTTCGTGATTGTCAGAGCATCGAGCCTTAAATCTGACCCATCGTCCAGTTCGTGTCGAGCGCAGTCGAGACACCCATCAGCGTGGCGCAAGGCCGATGGGTGTCTCGACTGCGCTCGATACGAACGGATATAGGGGCGTTGCGGGTTTATGGCACGCTGCTCTAAATCTGAACCGTTGCCCTGAGCTTGTCGAAGCCTGTCCTGAGCGTATGCAAGGCAGTCGAAGGGGGCGGTCCTTTTTTTGGCGCCGCAACAAAAGGGACGGTGCTTCCCCAGGATCAGGTCGGCAATCATCTCCTTCCGACAGGTGAGCGTTCCCCGGCGAAAGCCGGGGTCAATGCGAGGCAGGCGCACGTAGCTGGACCCCGGCTTTCGCCGGGGATCACCGGCGTTCTTGTCTCAAGGGTATAAACGCCGACGTGATCCGGAGTCAGCACGAACGGCAGAAAATGGATGCTGAAACGAGTTCAGCATGACGAACGGATGAGGTAGCGCGTCGAAACCCGACTTAGACCGCCGAGCTGAACCGGCGTGGCGAATGCTGGCGATAGGGGTCGAAGGCCGCCGCGATGCTTCGGGCGTAGGGCAGACCCTCGGGCGGAATCGCGACCGCGCCATGGTCGAACGTGCACAGCCCGGCCTCGACATAGGGTGCCAGCCGTTCCCACGCCTCGTCGACCAGCGGCTTGTCGGCCCGGGCCCGCCCGTGGCAGAGCAATTCGCTGATGACAGCGCCGCGCCGGCGATCCTCGATGTCGCGCGCCTTGCCGAGCGCGATGGGCAGGATGTCGTGCGACAACAGCATGCGATAACGCCCCGAATTCTTTTCATTCTGCGCGAGCAGCGAGGGAAAGCTGCTGATCGCCGACGCGCCGAGACCGATCAGCGCCGGCGCGCCGTCGTCGGTGAAGCCCTGGAAATTGCGCCGCAGCCGCCCGGCGCGCGCCGCCTGCGCGATCGGATCGTCGGGCAGGGCGAAATGATCGAAACCGATCGGGACATAACCCGCCTCGACCAGCGTCCGATGGCCGAGCGCCGCCATGCGGAACCGCTCGGCTTGCCCTGGCAGCGCGCTGTCGTCGATGCGCCGCTGGCGCGGGATCAGGTGCGGGACGTGGGCATAGCCGAACAGCGCGATGCGGTCGGCACCGAAGCGCACCGTGCGGTCGAGCGTATCGGCCAGATCGTCCTGCGTCTGCCCCGGCAGTCCGTACATCAGGTCGAAGTTGAGCGATCGGATGCCGCCGCCGCGCAATGTCTCGACGCTCGCCTCGATCGTCTCGACCGGCTGGATGCGGCCTATCGCGGCCTGCAGATGCGGGGCGAAGGTCTGGACGCCGAGGCTGGCCTGCGTCGCGCCGACCCCCGCGACGACATCGCCCCAAGTCGGCGACATCGCACGCGGATCGAGTTCGATCGAGATGGTCGGATCGTCGAGCGGGAAATGGATGACCAACGCTTCCATCAGGTGGATGAAATCGGTCGGCGCGATCGCATTCGGACTGCCGCCGCCAAAGGCGATGCGGCGCACCCGCGTGCTCGCGGGCAGCAATCCGGCGACCAGTGCGATCTCGCGGTGCAGCGCGGTCAGATAGCTGGTCAGCCGCTGCGCCTTGTTGGCGGCGCCCGTGTTGCAGCCGCAATACCAGCAGATATGCTCGCAATAGGGGATATGGAGATAGAGCGAGACGTCGCCGGTCGCGGTGGCGACCGCTTCGGCGAACCGGTCGGGACCGACGTCGGGGGTGAACTCCGCCGCCGTCGGAAAGCTGGTGTAGCGCGGGACCGGCGTTGCGAGCAGATCGGGATGATAGGGCCACATGCAGGCGCTTGTCGCCGAAGACGGGCGGGCTGTCATTGCGCCCGGTCAATTTGCTTGCGCGAACGGCTGTTGTGGCACCCCTTCGCGCAGCAGGGCGCGGGCGTGTCGCCCGACGGCGCCTGGCCGCCGAGCGGCACCGACGTCGCGCCGCCGCCGCAAAGCATGACCGCCAGCATTCGCTGCGACGTGCCCGGCAACGGCCCGGTCATCGCCGGGATCAGCGCCGACAGCGCGAAGAGCAGCGGGCTGGGCGTCATATGTCTTCCTCGTCGATCAGGATGCGCGCCGCAGAGCCGTCGGGATCGTCGAACTGGCCGTTCCGAAGCGCCCAGAAGAAGGCGCCGAGGCCGAGCAGGCCGAGCGCGAGCGCCGCGGGAATCAGGATAGCAAGGCCGGTCATCGCGCGACCCTCGCCAGACGCAGCGAATTGCCGACGACGATCAGCGAACTGATCGACATCGCCAGCGCGGCGATCAGCGGCGTCACCAGCCCCGCGATGGCGAGCGGCACCGCGAAGACGTTGTAGAGGATCGCCAGCGCGAAATTCTGCCGCACGATGCGCATCGTCGCGCGCGATGCGCGCACGGCGCGGGGCAGGGCGATCAAAGAATCCTGCACGAAGACGAGGTCGGACGCCTGCAATCCGACATCGCTGGCCGTGCCCGGCGCGATCGAGGCGTCGGCGGCGGCGAGCGCCGGGCCGTCGTTGAGCCCGTCGCCGACCATCAGCACATGGTGTCCGGAGGCGCGCAGCCGGGCGATCGCCGCCTGCTTGTCGGCGGGCGTCGCGCTCGCCTGCGCCGTCAGGCCGGTCTCGCGCGCAACCTCGGCGACCGCGGCGATGTTGTCGCCCGACAGGATCGAGCATTCGACGCCGAGCGCGCGCAGTCCGGCGAGTGCTTCCGCCGCATCGGGACGCAGCCGGTCGCTGCAGACGATCAGCCGGGCGGGGGCGCCGTCTATGTCGAGCACCACGGCGGTGCCGGTCGCCTGTTCGGGGCGGCGCAAGGCCACCGCGCCATCGTCATGATGCGCGAACACGCCTTCGCCGGGTCGCTCCTCGACGCCCCACAGGCTAGCGGCGCGGACGCCGCGGGCCGCAAGCGCACCGGCCAGCGCGCGCGACAGCGGGTGGCGGCTGTGCGACGCCAGCGCGAGCGCGATTCCGGCCTCGGTCGGCGGCAGCGCATCGAGCGCGGCCGGATCGGGCGTCAGGCGCCCCAGCGTCAGCGTTCCCGTCTTGTCGAGCAGCGCGCGGTCGATGGTCGCAAGCCGTTCGAGCGCCGAGCCGTCCTTGACCATCAGCCCCGCCCGCATCAGCGCGCCGCTCGCCACGACCTGCGCCACCGGCACCGCAAGGCCGAGCGCGCAGGGACAGGTGATGATCAGCACCGCGACGCCGATGACCAGCGCCTCGTACAGGCTCGCCCCCCCGATCAGCCAGCCGATCACCGAGACGGCGGCGAGCGTGTGGACCGCGGGCGCATAGAGGCGCGATGCCCGGTCGGCGATGCGGACGTAGCGCGACCGGCTCTGCGTCGAGGCTTCCATCAGCCGCGCGATCTCGGCGAGCGTCGTGTCCTGCCCGGCATGGCTGACGCGCACGTCGACCGGCGCGTCGAGGTTGAGCGTGCCCGCGAGCGCGGCATCGCCGCGATGCAGCGCGATCGGCGCACTTTCGCCGGTCAGCAGCGACTGGTCGAAGCGGCTCTGACCCGCGACGATCTCTCCGTCGGCGGCGAGCCGTTCGCCCGCCGCGACGCGCATCACCATGCCGGCGGCGAGCTCGTCGGCCTTGCGCCATGCCAGCGTGCCGTCTGCGGCGACCACCGTCGCGCCCTGCGCCGCCTGGCGGATCAGCGCATCGACACCGGCGCGCGCCTTGTCGCGCATCATCGCGTCGAGCACCCGCCCCGCGAGCAGGAAGGTCAGTAGCATCAGCACGCCGTCGAACCACGCATGCTCGCCGCCGACGGCGGTCTCGTAGAAGCTGAGGCCGGTAGCGATCAGGACGCCGATCGAGATCGGCACGTCCATGTTGGTGCGCCCGTGCCGCAGCACGCGCCATGCCGAGGCGAAGAAGGGGCGTCCGGCGTAGGCGACCGCGGGGATCGCGATCGCCGCCGAAATCCAGTGGAACAGCGATCGCGTCGCGCCGTCGGCGCCCGACCAGATGCTGACCGACAGCAGCATGACGTTCATCGCGGCGAAGCCCGCGACCGCGAACGGGGCGAGCAGCGGCTTCACCGCCGACAGATTGGGTGCGAGTTCGTCGCGGCGCGGCTGCGCCTCGAACCCCAGCACTGCAAGTGCATCGACCAGATCGCGTTCCTCGACGCGGTCGCCGTGCGCGACGGTCACCGTGCGCGCCGACAGGTTGACGCGTGCGCCCGAAACGCCGGGCAGAGTGCTCAGCCCGCGTTCGACCTTGCTCATGCAACCGGCGCAATGCATCCCCGGCACCGCGAGCACGGTGCGCAGCGGCGCGACGTCGGGGCGCGGCTGTGCGCTCATTGCAGTGCTTCTTCGCGGCGCCAGCGTTGTGCGCCGTCGGCGACCGCGAGGCGCAGCGTCCACCGGCCCTCCGGAACGGTTTCGTGCGACAGATAGCGGCCCTCGCCGATCGCCTCGAAGCGGAGCGCCCGGTCGGGCAGGCGGCCGAGCGGATGACGCGCGACGCCGGCCACGCTGGCCTCCGCACCCGGTCCTTTCAGTGTCACGAGCAGCCGGCCGTCGGGGCGCCACGCGGTCACCGCGTCCCAGCCGAGCGCGCGCTCCGCCTCCGCATCGTCGAGCCACTTGTTGAAATGCTGGCTCGCGACATAGCTGTTCTCGACCACGATGCCGCCGAAGGTCGAGGCGGCATAGCGCGCCATGACGACGTTGACCGCGATGATCGTGCCGAAGAAGCCGACGAGGACGAGCGCCATGTGGCGGCCGGTGAAGGGGCGGTTCATGGATTGACCTCCGGCGCTTCGAAGCGCGTTTCGCTGCTGTCCCGCTCGCCGCGCTCGTCGAGCGAACGGACGGCGAAGGTGATCGCCTGCGCCGGCGTGTCGCGCGGTGCGACGACATAGAGGCGCAGCGGCTGGGTCGCGTCGGCGGGGACGGTCAGGGTCAGCGACTGCGCCGCGTCGGCGCGGTCCATCTCGTCGGTCCACATCATGGCGCCCCGGACGCCGTCGATCGTGATCGCCATGTCGCGCGGACGGCTTTCCATGTTGCGCAGCTTGATCGTGTAGGCGTTGCGGACGCTGCCGTCGCTGAGCAGCATGAAGGGCGGGTTGCGGTCGGGCGCGACCGAAATGTCGGTGCGCGTCCGCGCGCCGAGCAGGAACAGCAGCCCGAGGCCGATCCCGCACCAGGCGAGGAAATAGACGATGGTGCGCGGACGCAGCAGCGTCTTCCACGCCGGACGCGGCGTTTCGCCGGCTGCCTCACGCTTGCAGTCGTCGAGCGTCGCATAGTCGATCAGTCCGCGCGGCCGCCCGATCTCGCCCATCACCCGGTCGCACGCGTCGATGCACAATGCGCAGGTGATGCAGCCGATCTGCGGCCCCTCGCGAATGTCGATTCCGGTCGGGCAGACCGCGACGCACTGGTTGCAATCGATGCAGTCGCCGAACGCCCCCGGGTCCTTCGCCGCCTTCTTGACGCTGCCGCGCGGCTCCCCGCGCCAGTCCTTGTAGGTGACGATCAGCGATTTCTCGTCGAGCATCGCGGTCTGGATGCGCGGCCACGGGCACATGTATATGCACACCTGCTCGCGCATGAAACCGCCGAGGGTGAAGGTCGTCGCGGTCAGGATGGCGACGGTCGCGTAGGCGACGGGCGCGGCGTCGCCGGCCCAGAAGTCGCGCGTCAGCGTCGGTGCATCGGCGAAATACATGATCCATGCGCCGCCGGTCCAGAAGCTGATGACCAGATAGATCGTCCATTTGATCGCGCGCTTCGCGATCTTCTCGGCGGTCCACGGCCCGTTGGCCAGCCGGATCTGCGCGTTGCGGTCGCCGTCGATCAGGCGGTCGACATGCTGGAACAGGTCGGTCCAGACGGTCTGCGGGCAGCTATAGCCGCACCAGGCGCGCCCGACGGCACTGGTGACGAGGAACAGGCCGATGCCGGCCATGATCAGCATGCCGGCGACGAAATAGAATTCGTGCGGCCATATCTCGATCCCGAACATGTAGAAGCGGCGATGCGCGAGATCGACGAGCACCGCCTGATCGGGCGCATAGGGGCCGCGGTCCCAGCGGATCCATGGTGTGATGTAGTAAATGCCCAGGGTGACGAACATCACCAGCCATTTGAAGCGGCGGAACGGGCCTTGCACCTTCTGCGGGTAGACGCCCCGGCGCTTTTCGTAGAGCTGCGGCTCGTTCTCGGGCGGCGGTGGCGGCGTGCGTTGCTTGCGGGACGATGCACGCAGCGCCGCGGCGTCCGCCGCGAGTACGGACAGGGGGTCAGGGCCGGACATCGCCCGCCTCTTGCGGCACCGCGCCGGCCTGCGCCGCGGCGGTTTCGCCGGGCGCCGCAGCGGTGGCCGCAAAGGCTTCGCCGCCTCCCAGCGAATGGACATAGGCCGCCAGCATCTTGATCGTCACCGGATCGAGCCGTCCGCCCCACGCGGGCATCACGCCGAGCCGCGCGTTGCTGATCTGCTGCACGACCTGCGCCTTCGATCCGCCATAAAGCCATATGGCGTCGGCCAGGTTGGGGGCGCCGAACTGGCGATCGCCCTTGCCGTCGGCGCCGTGGCACGCCGCGCAATTGTCGGCGAAGATCTGTGCGCCGGTCGCATTCGGTTTTGCCCGGCCCGACAGGCTCAGCACATGGTCGGCGACCGCCGAAATCTGTCCGTCGGTCAGCATCTGGTCGCGGCCGAAGGCAGGCATCAGGCTGGTGTGCGTATCCTTGCCGCCCGGCTGGCGCGTGCCATGGATGATCGTATATTCGATCTCCTTCAGGTTGCCGCCCCACAGCCAGTCGTCGTCGTTGAGGTTCGGATAGCCGATCGAACCCGCCGCGCCGGCACCGTGGCACTGGACGCAATTGACCTTGAAGGCGGCGCGTCCGCCCGCAACGGCGGCGCGCATCAGCGCCGGATCGTCGGGCAGTTTCTCGATCGGCATGTCGGCGAGCGCCGCGACGGTCGCGGCGCGCGCCTTGTCCTGTTCCGCGATCTCGGTCGCGAGTTGTCCGCGGCTCGACCAGCCGAGCACGCCCTCGGTCGCGCGATCGATCATCGGCCAGGCGGGATAGGCGATCACATAGGCGATGCCCCAGACGATCGTGGCGTAAAAGGCCCAGAGCCACCAGCGCGGCATCGGCGTGTCGAGTTCCTCGATGCCGTCCCATTCGTGGCCGACGGTCTGCGTGCCCGTCGCTTCGTCCAGGCGGCTACCGGATGCGAGCTTGTCATTCGCCATCTTTGTCGTCCTTGAAAATCGCCTCGGCGGCTTCCTGATTGCGCGACCGGGCGCCGGGCCGGAAGGGCCATGCGCACAGGATCACGAACACGACCAGCATCGCGAGCAGCCCCCAGCTGTCGGCGAGGTGGCGCAGCGTTTCATAGGTCGAATGATCGTTCATCGGCCCTTCTCCGACGCCAGCTCTTCCTGCGCCGCCGCGCTGTTCACGTCGACCAGCGTGCCGAGCATCTGGAGATAAGCGACCAGCGCATCCATCTCGGTGACGCGGCCGGGGTTGCCGTCGAAATCGCGAATCTGCGCCTTGGGATAGCGCTTCGCGAGGTCGCCGGCGTCGGCATCGGGGTCGGCCTGCGCGCGCAGGTCGGCTTCGGCCTGCTCGATGTCGGCCTTCGTATAGGGCACGCCGACCTTGCGCAGCGCTTCCAGCCGCGCGGCGGGGTCGCCGACCTTCAGTTCCTTCTCGGCGAGGAAGGCGTAGGGCGGCATGATGCTTTCGGGCACGACAGACCGCGGGTCCTTGAGGTGCTGGACGTGCCATTCGTCCGAATAGCGGCCGCCGACGCGCGCAAGGTCGGGCCCGGTGCGCTTCGACCCCCACTGGAACGGGTGGTCGTACATGCTTTCCGCGGCGAGGCTGTAGTGGCCATAGCGCTCGACCTCGTCGCGGAACGGACGGATCATCTGGCTGTGGCAGGTATAGCAGCCCTCGCGGACATAGATGTCGCGCCCCGCCTGTTCGAGCGGCGTATAGGGACGCATCCCCTTCACCTTCTCGATCGTGTTGTCGATCCAGAACAGCGGTGCGATCTCGACGATGCCGCCGATCGCCACCGCGATGAAGGCGAAGACGCCGAGCAGGGTGACGTTGCGTTCCAGCTTCTTGTGATGTTGGGTGACACTGGCCATGGCGACTATCCTTATTCGGCCGGGGCGGGCGCGATCGGGCGATCGGCGGCCGCGTCATAGGGAGCGGAGGACATCGGGGCCTCCTCGCGCTGGCGACCCTGGATCGTGCGCCAGACGTTGACGACCATCAGCACGCCGCCCGCGAGGTAGAGCACGCCGCCGAACGCGCGGAGCAGATACATCGGGTGCAGCGCGGCGACCGTGTCGACGAAGCTGTTCACCAGATAGCCGTCGGCGCCATATTCGCGCCACATCAGCCCCTGGGTCACGCCGGCAACCCACATGGCCGAGGCATAGAAGACGATCCCCAGCGTCGCGAGCCAGAAGTGCCAGTTGACCATGCGCAGGCTATAGAGCCGCTCGCGGTTCCACAGCCGCGGAACGAGGTAGTAGACCGCGGCGAAGGTGATCATCCCGTTCCAGCCGAGTGCGCCGGCGTGGACATGGCCGATCGTCCAGTCGGTATAGTGCGACAGCGAGTTGACGACCTTGACGCTCAGCATCGGGCCCTCGAACGTCGCCATGCCATAGAAGGCGAGGGCGACGACCATCATGCGGATGATCGGGTCGGTGCGTACCTTGTCCCACGCGCCGTTCAGCGTCATCAGCCCGTTGATCATGCCGCCCCAGCTCGGCATCCACAGGATGACGGAGAAGACCATGCCCAGCGTCTGCGCCCAGTCGGGCAGCGCGGTATAGTGCAGGTGGTGCGGGCCCGCCCAGATGTAGAGGAAGATCAGCGACCAGAAGTGCAGGATCGACAGGCGATAGCTGTAGATCGGCCGCTGCGCCTGCTTGGGCACGAAATAATACATCATCGCGAGGAAGGGCACGGTCAGGAAGAAGGCGACCGCATTGTGCCCGTACCACCACTGGACCAGCGCATCCTGCACGCCGGAGAAGGCCGAGTAGGACAGCGATCCCGTCCACGACACCGGCACCGCCAGATTGTTGAGGATGTGCAGCATCGCGATGGTGATGATGAACGACAGGTAGAACCAGTTCGCCACATAGATATGCGGCTCCTTGCGCTTCAGCAGCGTGCCGACGAACACCGCGCCATAGAGGACCCAGACGATCGTCAGCCACAGGTCGACATACCATTCGGGCTCGGCATATTCGCGCGACTGCGTGATGCCGAGGACATAGCCGCTCGCCGCGAGCACCAGGAACATCTGATAGCCCCAGAAGACGAAGCGGGCGATCCCGGGGAAGGCCAGCCGCGCACGGCAGGTGCGTTGCACGACGTAGAAGCTCGTTGCGATCAGCGCGTTGCCGCCGAAGGCGAAGACGACCGCAGAGGTATGCAGCGGCCGCAGCCGCCCGAAGGTCGTGTATTCAAGGCCGAGGTTCAGCGCCGGAAAGGCAAGCTGCAGGGCGATGTAGAGGCCGACCAGGAAACCGACGATGCCCCAGAAGACGGTCGCGAGCACGCCCCAGCGCACCGGATCGTCGTCATAGGTTGTCTCGCCCGACGGCATCCGCAGGACGCCGCGCGCGATCGTGCTGTAATCCGCCTTGGAGACGCCGATCGCCATGATGACCAGTGCCGTGAAGGCGACGATCGTCATGTGGATCGAGAAGCCGGCGTCCTTCGCGGTGGCCGCGGCCACCAGGGCCACCAGCATCACGGCGATCCAGATGCCGCCGCGCGCTACGACTTTGTCCATGAATCTTACCCCTACTGAACGGGGCCGCCCTGCGCCCCGCCTGTCGGTGAAACATTGATCCGGATCAATTATCAAGCCGGGAACGACCAATATTTCGCGCCGCTTCGGCGGGGCGGAACCCTTTTTGCGCAGGATCAATGTCGCGGGTCGTGAAGCGGCGCAGCAGGCCGCCGCGCCATAATCACCCTGGGCCGCGAAGGGCGGCCGCTATGGCGCACGGAGACTATCCATGCGTAAGCTTCCCCTCCTGCTGGCAACCGCTGCCTTCGCCGCGGCCGTCCAGCCCGCCCATGCTCAGGAAGGGCAGGGCCGGTTGCAGGTCAAGCTGCTGGCGACGGGCGTGCTGCCCGACGGCAAGATCGACAAGGTGCGCACCGACCTGATCGGCCTCCCCGCGGGCACGCAGACCAGCGCGAACGACAATGTCGTCCCGACGCTGGCGATCGAATATTTCGTCTCGCCCGCCGTGTCGGTCGAAACCATCTGCTGCATGACGCAGCATGACGTCGACGGAACCGCGGGGCTTCCTGGCGCCGAACTGGTGTCCAACGCAAAGCTGGTGCCCGCGACCGTCACGGTCAAATATCATTTCAATCCCGGCGGCGTGTCGCCCTATGTCGGGGCGGGGCCGGCCTATTTCCTGTTCTTCAAGGAAAAGCCCGGCGCCGCGACGCGCACGCTCGGCGCGACGCGCTTCGACATGTCGAACGAACTCGGCTTCGCTCTGCAGGCGGGCGTCGATATTCCGGTGAATGACACCGGGCTTGCGGTCAGCCTCGATGCCAAGCGCTATTTCATCGACACCAATGCGCGCTGGTTCGCCGGCACCACGAAGGTGCTGGAAACGCGCCACCAGCTCGACCCGTGGGTGATCAGCGCCGGGGTCGCCCTGCGCTTTTGATCAGCCGGCGAGCGCCTTCAGCTCCGCGCGGTCGCGAATGACGACCGCGCGGCGCGATGGCAGGTCGACGATTCCGTCGCGCTTCAGCTTGGTGAACTGACGGCTGACGGTCTCGATCGTCAGCCCCAATATATCGCCCACCTGCTGGCGCGAGAAGGGCAGGTCGAACCGGTCGAGCGGCTGGTCGGGCGTGTCGCAGCCCGGATCGACGAGCCGTTCCGACATGTCGAGCAGGAAGGTCGCGACCCGTTCCTCGGCATTCTTGCGTCCGAGCAGCAGCATCCAGCGCCGCGTCCGGTCGAGTTCGGTCAGCGTGCGCTGGAGCAGCTTGTGTTCAAGCGCGGGGTGGCGGCTCGCGAAGCCATCGAAATCGGTGCGCGAAAAGACGCAGACCTTCGCTTCGGTCATCGCCGTCACCGAATGCGGCGTCGTGGCGCCGAACGGCCGGCCGATGAAGTCCGAAGGATAGACGACGCCGACGATCTGCTCGCGCCCGTCCTCGGTACCGGTGGACAATTTGAGCACGCCTTCGACGACGTTGGCGACGAGGACGGACTCGCTGTCCTCCCAGATCAACGACTCTCCCGGCTCCAGCGTGCGGCGACGACCGATCGCGTTGAGCGCCTCGACCTCGACGGAGTCGAGCGCAGCGCATATCGACCGGTTGCGGACGACGCAGGCATCGCAAGAATTCATGATTTAAAGGTACCATCGGTCCGTCGCGGACGCAATGGAGCGAGGGTCAGACGTCCTCGACCAGCCGGCCATAGAGCTGCGGGCGGCGATCGCGGAAGAAACCCATTCCTGCCCGATGCTTAGCGGCGCGGTCGAGGTCGATCGACTCGATCAGCACACCCGTTTCAGCCGCTCCGAACGCCTTGGACAAATTGCCCCACTCGTCGCTGATGAAGCTGTGGCCATAGAAATCGGATTCGCCCTCGGTGCCGATGCGGTTGGCGGCGATCACCGGCATGCAGTTCGAAACCGCATGCCCCTGCATCGCGCGGCGCCACATCTGGCTCGTGTCGAGGTCGGGGTCATAGGGCTCCGTTCCGATCGCGGTCGGATAGAAAAGCAGTTCGGCGCCCATCAGCGCCATCGCGCGCGCGCATTCGGGATACCATTGGTCCCAGCAGACGCCGACGCCGATCCGCGTGCCGAACAGGTCCCAGACCTTGAACCCCGTGTTGCCGGGGCGGAAATAATATTTCTCTTCATAGCCGGGGCCGTCGGGAATGTGGCTCTTGCGGTACGTTCCCATGATGGCGCCATCGGGGCCGATCATCGCGAGCGTGTTGTAGTAATGCGGTCCGTCCTTCTCGAAGAAGCTGGTCGGGATAGCGACGCCGAGTCGCGCGGCGAGCGCCTGCATCGCGACGACGCTCGGGTGCTCGGCGGTCGGCCGCGCGTCGGCGAACAATTCCTCTTCCTCGACCTGGCAGAAATAGGGGCCTTCGAACAGTTCGGGCGGCAGGATGACCTGCGCGCCCTGCGCCGCAGCCTCTTCGACCAGTGTCGACACGGCCGCGATATTGGGTTCGACGGGGCCGGGCAGGGGAAGCTGCAGCGCGGCGACGGTGAGGGTGCGGGGCATGGCGGATCCGTGATGGGCTCGAAACGAGCCGGAATATAGGGGGCTTTGCGCCCGATGCTAGGCCGGAAGCTGCTGGCTCGAGCAATGGAAGCTGCCGCCGCCGACGATGATCCCGCGCGCATCGATCCCGACCGTGCGGCGATCGGGGAACAGCGCGCCGATCGTGTCGACCGCCACCCGGTCGTTCGCCGCGCCATAGGTCGGGACGACTACCACGCTGTTGCCGATATAGAAATTCATATAACTCGCCGCCGCAAGGTCGCCGTCGATTTCGACGCGGCCGGGCGAGGGCAGGTCGACAATCTCGATCCCACCGAACGCCGCGGCGCGCGCGCGCGCGTCGGCAAACACCGCGGCATTGGGGTCATCGTTATCCGCCGCCGCCGGAATCGCCAGCCGCCCCTCGCCGACGAAGCGCGCCAGATTGTCGACATGCCCGTCGGTATGGTCGCCGATCAGTCCATTGCCCAGCCATAGCAGCCGCTCGATGCCGAGCGACTGGTGAAGCCGCACCGCGATATCCTCGCGCGTCAGCGTCGGGTTGCGGTTCGTGTTGAGCAGGCATTCCTCGGTCGTGACGCAAAGGCCGGTGCCGTCGACGTCGATGCCGCCGCCTTCGAGCACCCAGTCCTGATCGTCGACCGGCAGTCCGCCTGCACGCGCGAGCGCGGCGCCGACCTCCTGATCGCCGGGCATGACGAATTTCTCGCCCCACCAGTTGAATTCGAAGTTTCGCGCTCGCCGCGCCGCGCCGGTTCCGGCGACGATCGGGCCGGTATCGCGCAGCCAGATGTCGCCGAGCGGCTGGACGAGGATGCGCACCGCCGGATCGACGAGCGCCGCCGCGACCTCGGCCTGGCGCTCGTCGTTGACGACCAGCCGCACCTCTTCGCCCCGGCCGCCGTCGTGGACCGCATTGGCGAACGCCGCGACATCGCGGCGCGCGGCGTCGATCCGGCCCGCCCACTCTGCGTCGAGGTGCGGAAAGCCGATCCACACCGCTTCGTGCGGCGCCCATTCGGCGGCCATGCGCAACGTCATGTCTGCTCTCGATCCCTTGTTTCCCGCTCCGCCATGGCGAGCAGGGCGAAGCAATCTCCAGCCGGCGCCCCTTTCGGGACGGCAGCCGGAGATTACCGTGCCGCGTCGCCCCTCGCCATGACGAGGAGCGGACTCCGGCCTACTTCGCCGGGCGCGACTTGTCGCGCGCGGCGCGGAACTCGTCGCCCTTCACCCAGTTCGGCCAGGCGTCGGTCGATGCGAGCATGCGGCCGGCGGCATAGAAGAGCTTGAGATCGGCGAGCATGCCGTCCCAGTTCTTGATCGCCGCATATTCGTCGGCGGGGGCGTGATAGCGGTTCTTCTCATAATCCTCCGATGCCTTCTTGCCGGCGTCGGTGCCGCCCTCGACCAGATCCTGGCCGGCGCCGAAGTTGAAGAAGGGCACGCCGCGCTTGGCGAAGCTGAAATGGTCGGACCGGTAATAGAAGCCCTTTTCCGGCGTCGGTTCGTCGACGATCGTGACGTTCGCCGCCTTGGCGATCTTTTCGAGATAGGTATCGAGTTCCGACTTGCCGCGCCCGACGACGACGATGTCCTTGGCGGGGCCGTTGGGATTCAGCGCATCCATGTTCACCCCGCCGACCGTCTGGGCGAGCGGGAAGATCGGATTGGCGGCATAATATTCGGATCCGAGCAGCCCCGATTCCTCGGCCGTGACGGCGACGAAGACGACGCTGCGGTCGGGTGCCCCGGCCTTCTGATAGGCCTGCGCGAGCGTGATCAGCGCCGCGGTGCCGGTCGCATTGTCGACCGCGCCGTTACAGATGCCGTCGCCGTTCACTGGCGTGCAGCGGCCGAGATGATCCCAATGCGCGGTATAGAGCACATATTCGTCGGGCCGCTTGGCGCCCGGCAGGATGCCGACCACATTGTGCGACAATTTCTTGGTGATGGCGTTGTCGAAGCCCAGCGAGGCCTTGACCCCGGTCAGCGGAACCGCCTTGAAGCCCTTCTTGCCCGCGGCTTCGCGCAGCTTGTCGAAATCCTGCC
Organism: Sphingopyxis sp. SCN 67-31; assembly: GCF_001725095.1. Classification (NCBI taxonomy): domain Bacteria; kingdom Pseudomonadati; phylum Pseudomonadota; class Alphaproteobacteria; order Sphingomonadales; family Sphingopyxidaceae; genus Sphingopyxis; species Sphingopyxis sp. SCN 67-31. The sequence goes on from NZ_MEFH01000059.1 coordinate 44,993, forward strand.
CGGCGCTCGCGAACAATTCCTTCGCCTTGCCGAGTTGGATCCAGCCGTTGGCGGCGGTCTGGTCGGCGCCGCCGTTCTGGCTGTCGGCCAGATACTGGGTGCCGGTGTTGCTCGATTCGACGACGTTCCAGCCATAAGCGGCGGGTTCGGTATCGTGGACGATCAGCGCCGCGGCCGCGCCCTGCCGCGCCGCTTCCTCATATTTATAGGTCCAGCGGCCGTAATAGGTCATCGCACGGCCGTTGAATTCGCCCTTGGCTTCCTTCGTCTGCCAGTCGGGATCGTTGACGAGGATGACGACCGTCTTTCCCTTGACGTCGAGCCCGGCATAGTCGTTCCACCCCTTTTCGGGGGCGTTGATGCCATAGCCGACGAAGACGACATCGCTGTCCTTGACCTCGGTCTTCGGCTGGACGCGATAGCTGAACGCGACATAATCCTTCGCATATTGCAGCGTTACCGGCATCTTTCCGCCGGTGAAGGTCAGCGGCGTCGCATTCTTCGCGGTGATCTCGACCAGCGGCACGTCCTGCGTCCACTTGCCGTCGTTTCCGGGCTTCAGCCCCGCCGCCTCGAACTGCTTGATCAGATAGGTGAGCGTCTTCTCCTCGCCCGCGGTGCCCGGCGCGCGTCCTTCATAGGCGTCCGACGACAATTCCTTCGTCGCATCCTGAAGCGTCTGGAGCGACAGTTCGGGAAACTGCACGTCGGGCAGGGCGGAAGAAGCCGCCTTGTCGGGAGCGCTGCACCCGGCAACGGCGAGCAGCGCCGTGACCGAAAGCGCGACCAGAGAGGTGCGGGGCATGGAAATTCCTTCTCGAAAATCGACGAAGGGCGTCTTTTGGCAGCCCGGTCGGACCGATGCAAGGGCGTGGAGCCCGCACATGAACAGGGTGGCTTGACGATGCCCGGCAGCAGGACCCATGAAGGGAGTCTGCCATGCCGCTCTCGTTTTCGCCCCCTTTTGGAGGGCGGGCGGAGCATGGGGGCGCGCATTTGGCGGGGGCAAAAAATGGGGGCAAAAGATGACAGGTCTGAAGCGTAGGCGGGTGCTGGCGTGCGGTGTTGCGGTCGCGGCGATGGCACCATTTTGCGGATTGGCGTCAGCACAGGAGGACGATGCGGCGCGGCGCTTCGGAACGCTTCCCGGCGTCATGCAGGCCAGCCTGTCGCCCGATGGACAGCGGCTGGCGTTTATCGCACCCAACAAGGGGCAGGCGAATGACCTCTATGTCGTCGACATCGCCGATAACAGTGCGCCTCGGCGTATATTGCGGTCGAGCGGTGATCCCGAATGGTTATATTGGTGTCGCTGGGCCAACGACCGGCGGCTCATCTGCCAGGTCGGCGGTGTGCAGAAATATGGCGACGAGTTGCTGGGGTTCAGCAACATCGTCGGAGTCGATGCCGACGGTCGCAATCCGAAATCGCTGAGCGTTCGCCGCGGACGCAACGCACTGGGCTATGATCTGCGGGGCGGAGGCGTCATCGACTGGCTGCCCGATCAGGAGGATTCGATCCTGATGACGCGCAGCCATGTTCCGGAGGTCAACCGCTATACATCCTCGTTGATTACAAAGGATGCGGAGGGGCTGGGAGTCGACCGAGTCGACGTGCAGTCGGGCAGCGTGCGCGTGGTTGAAAAGCCGCACCCCGATGCCGTCGAATTCATCACCGACGGCAAGGGGCGTCTGCGTATCATGGGGACGCATCCGATTAAGGGGCGGACCGATAATCTGAGCCGCACGCTTACCTATCTTTTCCAACCTGCCGCCGGCGGCAACTGGCAGCCGCTGTCGACGGTCGACGTGCTGACGTCGGACGGGTTCGATCCCTATACCGTCGATGCTGCGACCGATCGTGCCATCGGTTTCGACAAGGTCGACGGGCGCCGCGCGGCGGTCGCCAGGCGACTCGATGGATCGGGGACCACCGAAACCCTCTTCGCGCATCCGCATGTTGATGTTGACGGGCTGGTTCGCGTGGGCCGCGATCAGCGCGTTGTCGGCGTGACTTTCGCCACCGAAAAGCGCCAGATGGTCGTGACCGATCCCAAGGTGGAGGCGATGGCCCAGGCGCTGGCGCGCGCGCTCGGCGACAAGCAGGTCAATTTTATTGATGCGTCGGCCGACGAAAAGCATTGGTTGCTGTGGGTGGGGTCGGACACCGACGCCGGACGCTATTATCGCTATACGCCTGCCGCCAAGGAACTGCGTCCGTTGCTCGATGAGCGACCGCTGCTGGCGGATGTCACTCTCTCTCCCGTTCGTCCGATCCGCTATGCTTCGGCCGACGGCACGTCGATCCCCGGCTATCTGACGCTCCCGCCGGGGCGCAGCGACGCGAAAGGGCTTCCCGCCATCGTCATGCCGCATGGCGGCCCATCTGCGCGCGATGAATGGGGCTTCGACTGGCTCGCGCAATATCTCGCGCACAAGGGTTTCGCCGTCGTGCAGCCCAATTTTCGCGGTTCGGCCGGCTATGGCGACGAATGGTTCGTGATCAATGGTTTCCAGTCGTGGCGGACCGCGATCGGCGACATCGACGATGCGGGCCGCTGGCTGCTGTCGCAGGGCGCCGATCCCGCCCGCCTGTCGATCGTCGGCTGGTCCTATGGTGGATATGCGGCGCTGCAATCGGGCGTCGTCGATCCCGGCCTATTCAAGGCCATCATCGCGATCGCGCCCGTTACCGATCTCGAAATGCTGAAGAACGACAGCAAGAAATACACTTCGGAGCGCATCGTGCGCGACTACATCGGGTCCGGGCCGCACGTCCGCGAAGGGTCGCCGCTGCGAAACGCCGCTGCGATCCGGGTGCCCGTGCTGATGGTGCATGGCACGTTCGACCAGAATGTCGACATCGAACAATCGCGGGCGATGAAGCGCGCGCTCACGGCCGCGGGCGGCCGGGTGGAACTCATCGAATATCCGGGGCTGGCGCACAGTTTGTCTGACAGCAAGAACCGGACCGAGATGCTCACGCGCATTGCAGCCTTCCTGCCGCATTGAAACGAAAAGAGGCGGCCCGTTGCCGGACCGCCTCTTTGATTTCGTGATCCGGACCGATCAGCGCGAATAGAATTCGACGACCAGGTTCGGTTCCATCTTCACCGGATAGGGCACTTCGTCGAGCGCGGGGACGCGGACGAAGGTTGCCTTCGTGCCGTCGACCGCGACATATTCGGGCAGGTCGCGCTCGGGCAGGCTCTGCGCTTCGGCGACCAGCGCCATTTCCTGCGCCTTCTTGCCCAGCGTGACTTCGTCGCCCGGCTTCACGAGGCGGCTCGCGATGTTGCACTTCACGCCGTTCACATAGACGTGGCCGTGGCTGACGAGCTGGCGGGCCGAGAAGATCGTCGGCGCGAACTTGGCGCGGTAGACGATCGCGTCGAGGCGGCGTTCGAGCAGGCCGATCAGATTCTGGCTCGTATCGCCCTTCATTCGCGCGGCTTCGATATAGTTCTTCTTGAACTGCTTTTCGGTGATGTCGCCGTAGTAACCCTTCAGCTTCTGCTTGGCGCGAAGCTGGATGCCATAGTCGGACATCTTGCCCTTGCGGCGCTGGCCATGCTGGCCGGGGCCGTATTCGCGGCGGTTGACCGGGCTCTTCGGGCGGCCCCAGATATTCTCGCCCATGCGGCGGTCGAGTTTGTACTTGGCGCTATGGCGCTTCGACATCGGTCGTCTCCAATCTGCTGTGTGCCGAGGAATTTCGGCTTGTGTCCCGGATCGCACCACAGGAAAGCCTTCCTGCGCGACCGCCGCTTCACCGGGGTGCGGGGTCCATTGCGAAGGCGCGCCGTTAGACGGAGCGTGTGTCCGAGTCAAGTGTGGCGACCCGCTCGACAGCGCCGAAAAAGCCGCTAAAGGCGACGCACATGACAGCCAAACCGCCCGAACAATGCCAGACGATGATTGAGGTGCGCGAAGGGGTCGACCAGGTCGACCGCGAACTGGTCGCGCTGCTGGCGCGCCGTTTCGGCTATATGGACGCGGCGGCGCGGATCAAGGCCGAGCGCGGCGCGGTCCGCGACGAGCCGCGCAAGGCGCAGGTGCTCGACAATGTCGGACGCGCGGCCGAAGCGGCGGGGCTCGACGCGGCGCGCATCCGGGCGGTGTGGAACGAACTGGTCGAACAGTCGATCGCGCACGAGTTCGACCGCTGGGACGATCTGCGCGCCTAATTATCGCCGCCGCGAGCCGATTTCCGCGCTTTCCCCAGCGTCGTAACGATGCCGTGCATCATCCTGATATCGTTGTGCGACCATCCCGCCTTGGTCAGCGCGGTGCGAAGCGTGCGCAGCGTCGCGGTGGTGCGTTCGGGCGGAAAGAAATAGCCTGCCGCATCGAGATCGCGGACGAGGTGATCGATCAGATCCTCCAGTTCCCGATGCGGAGCAGGAGGATCGAGCGGCGCCTCGGGCGGGCTCGCGAGCGCTTCGCCCTTCGACCATTCATAGGCGATCAGGATCACCGCCTGCGCCAGATTCAGCGATCCGAAAGCAGGATTGATCGGCACCGTGACGATGTTGTGCGCGAGCGCGACATCGTCGCTGTCGAGCCCCGACCGTTCGGGGCCGAAGACATAGGCTGAGCGATCGGACGTGGCATGAACCCGCGTCGCGGCGGCTTCGGGCGTCAGCACCGGCTTGGTGACGCCGCGCTTGCGCACGGTCGTGGCGTAGACGTGAGTGCAGTCGGCGACCGCATCGGCGAGTGTGTCGAAGACCCGGGCGTTGGCAAGCACGACGTCGGCGCCCGACGCCGCGGGGCCGGCGGCCGGATTGGGCCAGCCGTCGCGCGGGGCGACGAGGCGGAGTTCGGTCAGCCCGAAGTTGAGCATCGCGCGCGCCACGGTGCCGATATTCTCACCGAGCTGCGGACGGACGAGGACGATAACCGGGACGGGCGCCTTGGTCACGAGCCGCCCTTGTGCGCTGCTTCGTTGATCGTCGAGGCGAATTCTTCGAAATCCTTCGCTTCGGTGAAATCGCGATAGACGCTGGCGAAGCGGATATAGGCGACGCTGTCGAAGCCTTTCAGCGCCTCCATCACCATCGCGCCGATCTGCGAGGCCTTCACCTCATTCTCGCCCGATGTTTCGAGCTGGCGCTGGATGCCCGATACCAGCCGCTCGATGCGCGCGCCGTCGATCGGGCGCTTGCGGCACGCGATCTGGACGCTGCGCATCAGCTTCTCGCGGTCGAAGGGTTCGCGGCTGCCGCCTGCCTTGAGCACCGCAACCTCGCGAAGCTGGATGCGCTCGAAGGTGGTGAAGCGCGCGCCGCAGTCCTCGCACTGGCGGCGGCGGCGGATCGCGGCGCCGTCCTCGGTCGGACGGCTGTCCTTCACCTGGCTGTCTTCATGGCCGCAATAGGGACAGCGCATCGCTCAGCGTTTCACCCGGCCATAGAGCGCGATCGCCGCCCCCGCGAGCAGGCCGACCGGCCAGCTCACGACGGGCAGCAGCGCCCCGGCGACCGCGCCGATCGCCCCGCCGGTCAGCACCGGGCGCGTCGAGGGATGGTCCATCCCCTGCCGGCCCATCGCCTTGACCTCTTCGATCGTCAGTTCGACCAGCGTCGGCTCCTCGGGGTGCTGGCGCGCCATCATCCTATCCCTGATAGATGGGGAAGCGTTCGCACAGGGCGCGGACGCGCGCGCGGACGTCGGCCTCGACATCGGCGTCGCCCTGCTCGCCCTTGTCGCGCAGCGCTTCGAGCACGTCGGCGACCATGTCGCCGATCGCCTCGAACTCGGCGATGCCGAAGCCGCGCGTCGTGCCGGCGGGCGATCCGACGCGGATGCCGCTGGTCTTGACCGGCGGCAGCGGGTCGAAGGGGACGCCATTCTTGTTGCAGGTGATCGCGCTGCGCTCGAGCGCTTCGTCGGCGTCGCGGCCGGTGATGCCGAGCGGACGCAGGTCGATCAGCGCGAGGTGCGTGTCGGTGCCGCCCGCGACGATATCGGCGCCCCGCGCCTTCAGCCGGTTCGCCAACGCCTGCGCGTTGGCGATCGTCGCCCTGGCGTAGGTCTTGAACTCAGGGCGCAGCGCTTCGCCGAAGGCGACCGCCTTCGCGGCGATGACATGCACCAGCGGGCCGCCCTGCAGGCCCGGGAAGACCGCCGAGTTGATCCGCTTCGCGATCGCTTCGTCATTGGTCAGCACCATGCCGCCGCGCGGGCCGCGCAGCGTCTTGTGCGTCGTCGTGGTGACGACATGCGCATGTTCCATCGGCGACGGGTGCGCGCCGCCCGCGACGAGGCCCGCGAAATGCGCCATGTCGACCATCAGCAGCGCGCCGACATCGTCGGCGACGGCGCGGAAGCGCGCGAAGTCGAGCGTGCGCGGATAGGCCGAACCGCCCGCGATGATCAGCGCCGGCCGATGCTCCTTGGCAAGGCGTTCGACCTGGTCGAAATCGACGAGATGATCGTCGGCGCGCACGCCATATTGGATGGCGTTGAACCATTTGCCCGACAGCGCCGGCGCGGCGCCGTGCGTCAGGTGGCCGCCGGCGTCGAGGCTCATGCCGAGGATCGTCGCGCCCGGCTTGGTCAGCGCCAGCATCACCGCACCGTTCGCTTGCGCGCCCGAATGCGGCTGGACGTTGGCGAAATTGCAGTCGAAAAGCTGCTTCGCGCGGTCGATCGCCAGCGTCTCGACCTCGTCCGACGGACCGCAGCCCTGATAATAGCGGCGGCCCGGATAGCCTTCGGCATATTTGTTGGTGAAGACCGATCCCTGCGCCTCGAGCACCGCCTTGGAAACGATGTTCTCGGACGCGATCAGTTCGATCTGATAGCGTTCGCGTTCCAGCTCGTGCTGCATCGCCGCCGCGACCGCGGGATCGGTCGTGCCGACGCTGTCGGTGAAATAACCGGCCGATTTGATGGGCTTGTCGAGCGTGTCTGTGGTCATCGGCTGGTCTCCAGTTGCGGGTTGGAAAGCTTGTCGACGCGGCGCGCGTGGCGGTCGCCGGCGAAATCGGTGGACAGGAAGGCGGTCAGGCACGCCTTCGCCATGTCGATGCCGGTCAGCCGCGCGCCCATCGCGATGACGTTCGCGTCATTATGCTCGCGTGCGAGCCTGGCCGACAGCGGTTCGGAAACGAGCGCACAGCGGCACGCCGGGTTGCGATTGACCGAGATCGAGATGCCGATGCCCGACCCGCACAGCGCGACACCGCGCTCCGCGCCGCCGGTCGCGACCGCATCGGCGAGAGCGTAGCCATAATCGGGATAATCGACCGATTCCGGCCCGTTGGTGCCGAGGTCGGCAACCTCGTGCCCCTCGCCGCGCAGCCATTCCGCCAGCAGGGCCTTCAGCTCATATGCGGCATGGTCGGATGCAATGGCGATGCGCATGGCGCGTCTCCCGCTGGGTTTCGAGGGAATCGGATGAGCGCGCTTTAGGCGAAGCCGCCCCGCTTTGCCATAAGCGAGGTGGTAAATTTGTGACGCGGGCGATAAGGCGGCGCGATGTCCGACACGATCATGTCCGTTCTGGTGTTCACCGGGGTCGCGCTGACCGGCGGCGGCGCCTATCTCTTTCGCAAGGGCGACCGGCGCCGCGCGCTGCTGATGTTCGTCGCGGCGCTGGTGATGTTCGCCAATGTCGCGATCTGGCTGATCCCGACGACCTGATCCGTCGCCCCCGCGACGGGGTGTTACCGGATCGGTGAATCGGGCGCGAGCCGCATGTCCAGATAATTGTCGAGGCTCTTCATCAACTGGTCGAGCTCATGCTCGAAAAAGTGGTTCGCGCGCGGAATCTCGTCATGATGGATGGTGATGCCCTTTTGCGTGCGCAGCTTGTCGACCAGCTTCTGCACCGCGGTGGGCGGCACGATCTCGTCCGCGCCGCCCGCGACGATGATCCCCGACGAAGGGCAGGGCGCGAGGAAACTGAAATCATACATGTTCGCGGGCGGCGCCACCGACAGGAAGCCGCGGATCTCGGGACGGCGCATCAGAAGCTGCATGCCGATCCAGGCGCCGAAGCTGAAGCCGGCGACCCAGGTCGTCTGCGCCTCGGGATGGATCGACTGCACCCAGTCGAGCGCCGACGCGGCATCGGAGAGTTCGCCGATGCCGTTGTCGAACGTCCCCTGGCTGCGCCCGACGCCGCGGAAGTTGAAGCGCAGCGTCGCAAAGCCGCGCGCGACGAAGCTCTTGTACATCGCCTGCGTGATGCGGTCGTTCATCGTGCCGCCGCCCTGCGGATGCGGATGCAGGATCAGCGCGACGGGCGCGCGCGGGCGCGGCGGGGGAGAGAAGCGGCCTTCGATGCGGCCCTCGGGGCCGGGGAAAATGACGTCGGGCATGGAGCACCTTTATCTGTGTCGGGCTGGCCACCGATTCGCGTGGGGTACGGGGTGGCGGAGCGGAATTGGCGTCTATATAGAAAATCGGTGGCAAGTTGCAACTTTTGCGAATCGCTCGCAATAAGATGGTGATTACCCTTCATTCGTCACCCCGGACTTGATCCGGGGCCCCGCTTTCCCACGTCGCTGAGCGGGACCCCGGATCAAGTCCGGGGTGACGAGGATGGAGAGGGAAGAATAGAGGCTCGTGGAATGATCTACCTCGACTACCAAGCCACCACGCCGCTCGCTCCCGAAGCGCGCGAGGCGATGCTGCGCTGGCTGGGGGGTGAAGGCGACAGCTTTGCCAATCCGTCGAGCACCCACAAGGCCGGCCGCGCCGCCGCCGCCGCGGTCGAGGTGGCGCGCGACCAGGTCGCGGCGCTGCTGCCGAAGGGAGGGCGCGTCTTCTTCACCTCGGGCGCGACCGAGGCGCTCAACTGGGCGCTGTTGCGCGGAGCGGAGGCGAAGCCGGGCGGCGTCGCGGGGCTCGCCATCGAACATGCCGCGTCTCTGCAATGCCTCGAACGCCTGAATGCGGCGGTCCTGCCGGTCGATGGCGAGGGGCTGGCGCTCCCCCCCGATGCGGCGCTGATTCCGGAGGGCGGCATCGTCGCGGCGATGCTCGTCAACAATGAGGTCGGGACGATCCAGCCGGTCGCCGATTTCGTCGCCGCCGCGCATGCGAGGCAAAGCCTGCTGCTGTGCGATGCGGTGCAGGGTTACGGCCGCGTCGCGATTCCCGATGGGCCGGACCTGATCGCGCTGTCGGCGCACAAGATCCACGGGCCGAAGGGGATCGGCGCGCTGTGGGTGAAGGACGGCGTCGACCTGCCGCCGCTGCTGCTCGGCGGCGCGCAGGAACAGGGGATGCGGTCGGGCACCGTGTCGCCCGCGCTGTGCGCCGGTTTCGGCGCGGCGGCGGCGCTGATGGCGGAGCGCGCGGACGCTGATGCCCAGCATGTCGAGCGCCTCTGGTCGCTTGCGCTCGACTGCCTGCCCGGATGGACGGTGAACGGCTCGGCCGAGCGGCGCTACCACGGCAATCTCAACATCCGCCGCGAGGGGGTGAACGGACTGCGCCTGATGTCCGATGCGCGGAACGTCGCCTTCTCGCTCGGCAGCGCGTGCGGCAGCGGCTCCGGAAAGGTCAGCCATGTGCTGCGCGCGATGGGGGTGAGCGAGGCCGACGCGCGCGCCTCGATCCGTCTCGGCTGGGGGCGCTATACCAGCGAGGCGGAATTGCGCGACGGCCTGACTGCGATCAGGGACGCGGCGCGGCTGCAGGGAGTCGATTGATGCGCGTCACTTTCATCCACGCCGATGGCAAGGGCCGCACCGAGGCCGAGGCCGCCCCCGGCGACATCCTGCTCGACGTCGCGCAGGCGCATCTGATGCCGCTCGAGGGCACATGCGAAGGCCAGATGGCCTGCTCGACCTGCCACGTCATCGTCGCGCGCGGGGATTTCGACCGCCTGCCGCCCGCGAGCGAAGAGGAAGAGGATATGCTCGACCTCGCCGCCGGCGCCCGCCGCACCAGCCGCCTGTCGTGCCAGATCGTGCTGACCGAGGCGCTCGACGGGCTGACCGTGCATATCCCGGGGGAAAGCCGCAACATGCAGGGCGCGCGTTGAATCGGCCTCAGACGATGCCATGCTCTTTCAGAAGCGCCTGTTCGTCGCCCGATACCCAGCCGAAAACCTTTGGTTCGTCCTCCAGTTTCTGAACGAAATAGTGGACATCGAAGTTTATGGTCACCTCCGGTCGATCCTTGCGGGTATAATGCGCCGTCCAGGCGACATGGGCCACGCAATGATGCTCATCCATGGGGGAAACGCGGATGTCGCGTATCCGCATTTCCTTCGTCCCCATCGCTCGATAGCGTTCATAGCCCTGCGCCATGACCTGTTTCAGCTGATCGTCGTTCTTGCCGGTCACCACGCCCTCAGGCGATGCTGCGATGAACTCCGACGCATATAGCGCCGCGACCTCCGTCATATCGGTGTCGCCGGCGAGGGAGCGGTTGAAGACGCTCTCATATCTTTCGAAGAACCTTCTTACGCTGGCTTCCATCGTCCGTCCTCCGGGTGCCGCCATGATCTGTAGGAAGCCGGAAATGGAAATTCAAATCCGAAAGATGTCTACAGAACGGCTCCTGCTTGCATTTCGCGCGATCCGCCGCCATATCCGCGCCGGGAGTCGGGCGGACGCAGTCTTCGCCAACCCGGTCAGGTCCGGAAGGAAGCAGCCGCAACGAATTCGCTGCGGGTCGTTCCGGCTCCCACCCTCACGACATGTCTGAATCGTCACCCCGGGATGACGTAAGCATGTGGGCGCGGCGGCCTCGCATTCCCCTTCGACAAGCGCTCCGGCCGCCCCTAAGACGGACGCATGAGCGATTCCGCCGACGACGAACCCGCGATGCCGGGAATGGACCTGCCCGAAACGCCGGCGCAGCCCGCCGCGCAGGCCGGGCCTTACCGCGTCCTTGCGCGCAAATATCGGCCGCAGACATTTGCCGAACTGATCGGCCAGGACGCGATGGTCCGCACGCTCGGCAATGCGATCGCCCGCGATCGGCTCGCGCATGCTTTCCTGATGACCGGGGTGCGCGGTGTCGGCAAGACCTCGACCGCGCGGTTGATCGCCAAGGCGCTCAACTGCATCGGTCCCGACGGGCAGGGCGGGCCGACGATCGATCCGTGCGGCGTCTGCGAACCGTGCCGCGCGATCACCGAAGGCCGCCATATCGACGTGATCGAGATGGATGCCGCGTCGAACACCGGCGTCGACGACGTGCGCGAGATCATCGAGGCGGTGCGCTACGCCGCGGTGTCGGCACGCTACAAGATCTACATCATCGACGAAGTGCACATGCTGTCGCGCAACGCCTTCAACGCGCTGCTGAAAACGCTTGAGGAACCCCCGCCGCACGTCAAGTTCCTGTTTGCGACGACAGAGGTCAACAAGGTGCCGGTGACGGTGCTGTCGCGCTGCCAGCGCTTCGACCTCCGCCGCATCACCCCCGACATGCTGTTCGCGCATTTCAGCGCCATCCTCCAGAAGGAAGGGGTGGAGGCGGAGGCGCCGGCGATCTGGCTGATCGCCAATGCGGCCGAGGGTTCGGTGCGCGACGGGCTGTCGATCCTCGACCAGGCGATCGCGCACGCCGATCTCGAATCCGGCGGCGGCGGTGGCCGGATCGCCGCCGAGCAGGTGCGCACGATGCTCGGCCTGTCGGATCGCTCGACGATCGCGCAACTCATGGCGGCGATCCTGGAGGGCGATGCGGGCGGCGCGATCGACCTCGCCCGCGCCCAATATGCGCTGGGGATCGAACCGGTCGCGATGGTGCGCGGGCTGATGGACCTGACGCATGCCGTCACCCTTGCCAAGGTGTCGCGCCACGAGGACCCGGCGCTGTCGGACGATGACCGCGCGCGCATCGGCGACTGGGCGCAGAAGCTGGGCTTCGCGCCGCTGAACCGCCTCTGGCAGCTCCTGCTCAAGGGGCATGAGGAGGTGCTGCGCGCGAATAATCCGCTCGAGCATCTCGAAATGCTGCTGCTGCGCGTCATCTACGCCGCCTCGCTGCCCGATCCGGGCGAGCTCGCGAAGCGCATCGAGGCGGGCGGTGCGTCCGCCCTGTCGGCGCCCCCTTCGCCGGGTCCCGCGGCGGCCGGACCGGAGAGCGCGGCAGTGGCGCCCGCCGAGACTCCGGCGGTGGCGCTCACGATCCGGCAGATTCATCATCTTCTCGACAGCAGCGGGCACCAGCAGCTCGCACGGCAGGTCCATGACGAGGTGCGCGTGATCGAGCTGGAGCCCGGGCTGCTGGTGTTCGCCGCGGTCCCGACGCTCGACGGCGATTTCGCGCGCCGGCTGGGGGAGGTGCTGCGCGCGCAGACGGGCAGTCATTGGCAAGTGCGCGCCGGCGAAGGCGAGGCGCGCCCGAGCCTGAAGGACGTGGCGGAAGCGAAGAGCGCCGACAATGACGCGCGGATTCGCGAACTGCCTGTCGTGAAGGCTGCCCTGGCGGCTTTTCCCGACGCAAGGCTTGTCGAGGACGAGCATCATCAGCAAAGGTTCCAGTCATGAAATCCATCGAGGAAATGATGAAGGCGGCGCAGGAAGCGGCCGCTTCGGTGCAGGCGCAGATGCAGGAGGCGCAGGCCAAGCTCGACACGATCGAGGTCGAAGGCGTCTCGGGCGGCGGGCTCGTGCGGATTCGCGCCAGCGCGAAGGGGCGGATCAAGGGCATCGCGATCGACGACAGCCTGATGGTCCCGGGCGAGAAGCAGATGCTCGAGGACCTGCTCGCCGCCGCCTTCAACGACGCGCGCGACAAGGCCGACCAGGCGAGTAACGAGGAAATGGGCAAGATGACGAGCGGCCTGCCGCTGCCCCCGGGCTTCAAGCTGCCGTTCTGAGGTCTCCCCGGCGTCCTGAACCCCCGTTCGCGGAGTTGGGAGGTCGCCGTTCAGCCCCGTGTCATTGAATAGGCGGCAGGTTACGCCATATTAGCGATAACGACCCTATGAACAGGGAGGCGCGTCCGCTCGGAGCGCCTTCCAGGAGCCCTGATGAGCCAGACCTTTCCCCTTCTTCCGCTACGTGACATCGTCGTTTTCCCGCACATGATCGTTCCGCTGTTCGTCGGCCGCGACCGTTCGGTCGCGGCGCTCGAGACGGCGATGGAGGCCGACAAGGAAATCTTCCTCGTCGCCCAGCTCGATCCGGGCGAGGACGATCCGGTACGCGACGACCTCTACGATACCGGCGTAATTGCAACGGTGCTCCAACTCCTGAAGTTGCCCGACGGCACCGTCCGCGTGCTCGTCGAGGGCAAGCAGCGCGCCCGGCTGATCGACCTCGCGACCGAGGACAAGGCCGTGATGGCGACCGTCGATCCCACCGCCGACGCGGTCGACGACAGCGTCGACACCGCCGCGCTGATGCGGTCGGTGGTCGACCAGTTCGAGCAATATGCGAAGCTCAACAAGAAGATGCCCGCCGAAACCGCGGTGCAACTCTCGCAGATCGACGACGCCTCGCGCCTCGCCGATTCGGTCGCCGGCAACCTCAACATCAAGGTCGCCGACAAGCAGGCGCTGCTTGTGGAAGAGGCGCCCGCCAAGCGGCTCGAAATGGTGTTCGCCTTCATGGAGGGCGAACTCGGCGTGCTGCAGGTCGAAAAGAAGATCCGCGGCCGCGTGAAGCGGCAGATGGAGAAGAGCCAGCGCGAATATTATCTCAACGAACAGTTGAAGGCGATCCAGCGCGAACTCGGTAACGACAATGGCGAGGGTGGCGACGATCTTGCCGAACTCCAGACGAAGATCGACACGCTCAAGCTGTCGAAGGAAGCCAAGGCCAAGGCCGAAGCCGAATTGAAGAAGCTGCGTGCGATGGCGCCGATGTCGGCCGAGGCGACGGTCGTCCGCAACTATCTCGACACGCTGCTCGGCCTGCCCTGGGGCAAGAAGTCGAAGCTCAAGAAGGATATCGCGACCGCGCAGGCGGTGCTCGACGACGACCATTATGCGCTCGAAAAGGTCAAGGACCGCATCGTCGAATATCTCGCGGTGCAGGCGCGGACCAACAAGCTGAAGGGGCCGATCCTGTGCCTCGTCGGCCCGCCGGGCGTCGGCAAGACCTCGCTGGGCCGCAGCATCGCCAAGGCGACGGGCCGCGCGTTCGTGCGCCAGTCGCTGGGCGGCGTGCGTGACGAGGCCGAGATTCGCGGCCATCGCCGCACCTATATCGGCTCGCTGCCGGGCAAGATCGTCACCAACCTCAAGAAGGCGGGGGCGATGAACCCGCTGATCCTGCTCGACGAGATCGACAAGCTCGGCCAGGATTTCCGCGGCGACCCGGCGTCGGCGCTGCTCGAGGTGCTCGATCCCGAACAGAATGCGAAGTTCCAGGACCATTATCTGGAAATCGACGTCGACCTGTCGGACGTGATGTTCGTGACGACGGCCAACTCGCTCAACCTGCCGCAGCCTTTGCTCGACCGCATGGAGATCATCCGGCTCGAAGGCTATACCGAGGACGAGAAGGTCGAGATCGCCAAGCGTCACCTGATCGCCAAGCAGGTCGAGGCGCATGGGCTGAAGCCCGACGAGTTCGAACTGACCGAAGACGGGCTGCGCGACCTCATCCGTTACTACACGCGTGAAGCGGGCGTCCGCACGCTGGAGCGCGAGATCGCGCGGCTGGCGCGCAAGGCGCTGCGCCGGATTCTCGAAGGCAAGGCGACGAGCGTCACCATTACGCCCGAGAATCTGGCCGAGTTTTCCGGCGTGCGGAAATTCCGCCACGGCGTCGGCGATCGCGAGGATCAGGTCGGTGCGGTCACCGGTCTTGCCTGGACCGAGGTCGGCGGCGAACTGCTGACGATCGAGGCGGTGACCGTTGCCGGCAAGGGCCAGGTGCGCACGACCGGCAAGCTCGGCGAGGTGATGACCGAATCGGTGCAGGCCGCGCTGTCCTTCGTGAAGGCGCGCGCCCCGGCCTATGGCATCAAGCCCAGCCTGTTCGCGCGCAAGGACATCCATATCCACCTGCCCGAAGGCGCGGTGCCCAAGGACGGTCCGTCGGCGGGCGTCGGCATGGTCACCGCGATGGTGTCGACGCTCACCGGCATCCCGGTGCGCAAGGATGTCGCGATGACCGGCGAGGTGACGCTGCGCGGGCGGGTGCTCGCGATCGGCGGGCTCAAGGAAAAGCTGCTCGCGGCGCTGCGCGGCGGCATCACGACCGTCCTGATTCCCGAGGAGAATGAGAAGGATCTGGTCGAGATTCCGGCGAATATCACCGAGAAGCTCCGGATCGTGCCGGTCAGTCACGCCGATCAGGTCCTGGCCGAAGCGTTGACCGGACCCGTCGAACCGATCGAGTGGACCGAGGCCGACGAACTGGCCGCGTCGCCGCCGCTGGCGCCCGGCGCCGACCCCGAATCGGCGATCCGGCACTGACCGGGCGCCGACCGGGCGTGGCGTACGGAGCGCTTTTCGTCGCAAAAACGCCGATTCGGGGCGTTTTTCCCCGTTTTTTGCTTTGACAAGGCGGGGTGAAACGGCGTTAGTGACGCGCCATGGCAAGGCCATGAATCACTTACAACCACTCACAGGGGTTCCTTAGGCATGAACAAGCAAGACCTGATCGCCACCGTCGCTGACTCGAGCGGCCTGACCAAGGGCGATGCGAGCAAGGCGGTCGAGGCCGTTTTCGACGCGATTACCGCATCGCTGAAGAAGGGCGGCGAAGTCCGTCTCGTCGGCTTCGGGACGTTCTCGGTCAGCAAGCGCAAGGCGTCGACCGGCCGCAACCCGCGCACCGGCGAGACGATGACCATCGCGGCGTCGAACCAGCCGAAGTTCAAGGCCGGCAAGGCCCTCAAGGACGCCTGCAACTAAGGCAGGCGCCTTTTGGCGAACAAATCTCGGGCCGCGGCGCAAGTCGCGGCCCGATTTGCATGCGGTGCGTGCAAAAGCCCGTTGCAATCATCGCCGCAGCGGTTATGGACGACCCGCTTTCGGACGCGGCATCAGCCGCAACATGCCGGAACGGGCGCGTAGCTCAGTGGTAGAGCACACCCTTCACACGGGTGGGGTCGCAAGTTCAATCCTTGCCGCGCCCACCATGGTCCGGACGGCCGAACCCGAAGCGATATGGGGGCTGACCACGTCATTCATCGCCTATTCAATGCGTCGGACTTACAGGATGCGGTCATGACCCGCGCCCTGATCCTTTCGCTCGCTTCGGCGGTCCTGCTTTCGACGGGCGCCCCCGCGGCCGCGCGCGGCGACCGCGATCAGGACCATCTGCGCGAGGCGGCGGCGCAGGGCGAGGTGATCCCGCTCAACAAGCTGATCGCGGAGGTGCGCTCGCGTCCGCCCTATAATGGAATGACCTATCTCGGCGGGCCGCAGTTCATCGCCAGCCAGATGGTCTATGCGCTCAAGTTCATGGACGGCAGCCAGGTCGTCGTCGTCTATGTCGACGCGCGCACCGGCCGCATCGTGGGCCGCAAGCCCTGAATTCCTTCCGCTGAATCCCGCTTCGTGCAACGACATTTTGCGATGATCGTTCGGAGTTGTTAGACAGTCGCAACCCAGGCGGCCGGCGGGTGCCGGTCCGCGGCAGAAAGGCCTTTGAATGCGGATCCTGATTGTTGAAGACGAACCCACGCTCGGGCCGCAGCTCAAGGCGACGCTCGAAGCGAACGGCTATGCCGTCGACCTTGCCACCGACGGCGAGGAGGGGCATTTTCTGGGTTCGACCGAAAGCTACGATGCCGCGATCCTCGACCTCGGCCTGCCGGAGGTCGACGGGCTGACCGTGCTCGACCGCTGGCGCAAGGAAAAGCGCAATTTCCCCGTGCTCGTCCTGACCGCGCGCGACAGCTGGTCGGACAAGGTCGCCGGGCTCGACGCCGGTGCCGACGACTATCTCGCCAAGCCCTTCCAGACCGAGGAACTGATCGCGCGGCTGCGCGCGCTGATCCGCCGTGCCTCAGGCAATGCGTCGAGCGAACTCGTCGCGGGCAAGGTGCGCCTCGACACCCGCTCGGGCCGGGTGACGCTCGGCGGCGAGCCGGTGAAGCTGACCGCGCAGGAATATAAGCTGCTCTCCTACCTCCTGCACCACAAGGGCAAGGTGGTGTCGCGCACCGAGCTGATCGAGCATATCTACGATCAGGATTTCGACCGCGATTCGAATACGATCGAGGTTTTCGTGACGCGCATCCGCAAGAAGCTGGGCGCCGACATCATCACCACCATCCGCGGCCTCGGATACCAGCTCGACGATCCACAGGATTGACCGTCGGCCGATGACCGAGGGGGATGCGGCGAAAGCAGAAGCGGCGAGCGACGATTTCGCATCGCGCCCGGCGCTGACGAGCCGCATCACCGGCTCGCTGGCGCGGCGCATGATCGCGATCGCCGCGCTGTGGATATCGCTGCTGCTGATCGGCGGCGGCTTCGCGCTCGACCGGGTGCTGACTGGCGCGATCACGCGCAATTTCGATTCGAACCTCGAATATGTGCTGATCGCGATGATCCGCTCGTCGGAAATCGGTCCCGACGGGGAGGTGCGGATGATCGAGCCGCTCGGCGACCAGCGATTCCTCGAACCCTACAGCGGCCTTTACTGGCAGATCAGCGGCGGCGGACAGGAGCCCTATCCGTCGCGCTCGCTGTGGGAGCGTCGCCTCGACACGTCGGACAAGCACGACGACCGGCAACTCCACACCTACGACAGCCGCCAGTTCCCCGACGAGGAGCTGCGCGTGCTTGAACGCGATGTCGTGCTGCCCGGCAGCAAGGTCAACTGGCGCTTCCAGATCGCCCAGTCGCGCGAGGCGCTCGACCTTCAGATCCGGGCGGTGCGCGCGACGCTGATCCCCAGCCTGGCGCTGCTCGGCCTCGGCCTGATCGTGCTCGCGGGCTTGCAGACCTTCTATGGCCTGTGGCCGCTGCGCCATATCCGCCGCGCGATCGCGGCGATGCGCGGCGGGGAAAATCGCCGCATCATCGCGCCGCTGCCGCTAGAGGTGCAGCCGATGGTCGACGAACTCAACGCGCTGCTCGCGCACAATGAAAAGCAGGCGGAGGAGGCGCGGCTGCATGCCGGCAATCTCGCCCATGCGCTCAAGACGCCGCTGACCGTCCTGCTCACCAGCGCCGCGGAGTCGACGAGCGATCTTGCCGAGATCGTGCGGCGCGAGGCGGCGGCGATGCGGCGGCAGGTCGACCATCATCTGGCGCGTGCGCGCGCGGTCGGTCGGCGCGGCGCGGCGCAGGCGCGCGCCAATGTCTTCGCCAGCGTCGACAGCGTGTCGCGCGCGGTCGCCGCGCTCTATCCCGACGTGCGGCTGGACGCCGCGGGCGACAGGAATGTCGTCGCGCGCGTCGAGCGCCAGGACCTCGACGAACTGGTCGGCAACCTGCTCGACAATGCCGCCAAATATGGTGGTGGTAGCGTCTTCGTCACGGTGCAGCGCGACGGCAACATGGCCGAGATATTGATCGAGGACGACGGCGCGGGCATTTCGCCGACCGATCGCGATCGCATCTTCGACCGCGGCGTACGGCTCGACAGCAACAAGCCCGGAACCGGTCTGGGCCTGGCGATCGTCCGCGATGTCGCCGAAATCTATGGCGGCAGCGTCGCGCTGGAGGAAAGCGAGGATTTGGGCGGCGCGCTCGTGCGCCTACGGCTACCGGCGGGGTAGCGGCACAGGTTGCTGGAGCGGTGGTCATTCCCCATCTTCGTCATCCCCGCGAAAGCGGGGATCCAGAGCATGCGTCAGCTGACCTTTCCCTGGGTTCCCGCTTTCGCGGGAACGACAAGGTGAAAGTAAGAAGGGCGCTCCACCCTCCGGCTCACCGAACCCGCGCGAAATTCCGCTGTCCTGCATTATCCGGCCGTGCCGGCATGACGATGGCTCTTTGACCCGTTCGCCGTTCGCCTGCCCAATCGCGCATACGGGGCTTTTGTGGCTTAAGCCGCCCCGACCTCCAGCCCGCGCTGCACCGCCGGCCGCGCGAGGCTGCGGTCGAGCCACGCCTGGACGTTGCGGAACCGTTCGTATCCGACGATGTCGGCGGCGTCGTAGAACCCGATCAGGTTGCGCACCCAGCCGAGCAGCGAGATGTCGGCGATACTGTATCCCTCGTCCATGATCCACGTCCGTCCATCGAGCCGGTCGTCGAGCACCCCGAGCAGCCGCGCGGATTCGGCCGCGTAGCGGTCGCGCGGACGCTTGTCCTCATATTCGCGTCCGGCGAACTTGTGGAAGAAGCCAAGCTGGCCGAACATCGGGCCGGCACCGCCCATCTGCCACATCACCCACTGGATCGTTTCGTAGCGGGCGTTCGGATCGGCGGGCAGGAACATCCCCGTCTTGTCGGCGAGATAGATCAGGATCGCTCCCGATTCGAACAGCGCCAGCGGCTTTCCGCCCGGTCCGTCGGGATCGTAGATCGCCGGAATCTTGCCGTTGGGGTTCAGTGCCAGAAAGGCCGGGTCATGGCTTTCGTTCGCCATGATGTCGATGCGATGCGCCTCATAGGGCAGGCCCGTTTCCTCGAGCATGATGCTCGCCTTGACGCCGTTGGGGGTCGGCGCGGTGAAGAGTTGCAGCCGCTCTGGATGGCGTGCCGGCCATCTGGCGAAGATGGGGTGATTGAGGGTCATGCACCAGCCTCCCTTTTGAAATGTTCGTGGTGGCGGATCACTTCGTCGATGATGAAGCGAAGGAATTTCTCGCTGAATTCGGGGTCGAGGTCGGCCTCGCGGGCCAGGCCGCGCAGCCGTTCGACCTGGCGCGCCTCGCGGTCGGGATCGGCGGGCGGCAGGTCGATCCGTGCCTTCAGCTCGCCCACCGCCTTCGTTACCTTGAACCGTTCGGCGAGCATATAGATCAGCGCCGCGTCGATATTGTCGATGCTCTGGCGGTAACGGCTCAACTGGTCGTCCATGCGCGGCTCCTCTCGTGCCCGGCACGCTTGGCACCGGCGGGGGGCGGCTGGCAAGCCGAAAGTCGTTGCAAAATCGGGATGGCGCGGCCAAGGCTCGCCGCGTCATGACTGCCGAAATCCTCCAGCTCCACGGCGACCGGCCGCCCTCGCTCGACCCGATGATGGCGCTCGTCGCCGCCGACATGAACGAGGTGAATGCGGTCATCCTCGACCGCATGCAGTCGCAGGTGCCCTTGATCCCCGAGCTGGCGGGCCATCTGATCGCGGGCGGCGGCAAGCGGATGCGGCCGATGCTGACGCTGGCGTGCGGAAAGCTGCTCGATTATCCGGGCCACCGTCATTGCAAGCTCGCCGCGGCGGTCGAGTTCATCCACACCGCGACGCTGCTCCACGACGATGTCGTTGACGGGTCGGACCTGCGCCGCGGCCGCAAGACCGCGAACATCATCTGGGGCAACAGCGCGTCGGTCCTCGTCGGCGATTTCCTGTTCAGCCGCGCTTTCGAGGTGATGGTCGAGGACGGCTCGCTGAAGGTGCTGAAAATCCTCTCCCGCGCGTCCGCGGTGATTGCCGAGGGCGAGGTGAACCAGCTTTCGGCGCAGCGCCGGATCGAGACGAGCGAGGACCAGTATCTCGAGATCATCAACGCCAAGACCGCCGAGCTGTTCGCCGCGGCGTGCAAGATTGCGGCGGTGGTCGCCGAACGCGACGAGGCGACCGAGGCGGCGCTCGACGCCTATGGCCGCAATCTCGGCATCGCCTTCCAGCTCGTCGACGATGCGATCGACTATGTCTCCGACGAGGCGACGATGGGGAAGGGGGTCGGCGACGATTTCCGCGATGGCAAGGTCACGCTGCCCGTCATCCTCGCCTATGCGCGCGGCACGGCGGAGGAGCGCGAATTCTGGAAGCAGGCGATCGTTGGCCACCGGACCTCGGACGACGACCTCGCCCATGCGACCGCGCTGCTGTTGAAGCACGACACGATTGCCGACACGCTGGCGCGGGCGCGTCACTACGGCCAGCGCGCGGTCGATGCGATCGGCGGCTTCCGCGCCAGCCGTGCCAAGGCGGCGCTGACCGAGGCCGTCGCCTTCGCGGTCGCCCGCGCCTATTGAACCGGGGATGACGCGCGGGTCGACGATCCTGCCGATCGACGGGGTGCTGCCCGACATATTGGCGGCGCTGACCCTGAAACCCAATGCCGTCGTCGTCGCGCCGCCCGGCGCGGGCAAGACGACGCGCGTCGCGCCCGCCCTGCTCGACCAGCCGTGGTGCAAGGGCGCGGTATGGCTGCTTTCGCCGCGCCGGCTCGCGGCGCGCGCCGCGGCCGAACGGATCGCCGAGGAAATGGGTGCCGCGGTCGGTGGGATCGTCGGCTATGCGACGCGGCTCGACAGCCGCCAGTCGCCCGCGACGCGGCTGCTGGTGATGACCCCCGGCCTGTTCCGCAATCGCATCCTCGCCGACCCGGAGCTTCAGGGCGTGTCGGCGGTGCTGTTCGACGAGGTCCACGAACGCAGCCTCGACGGCGATTTCGCGCTCGCGCTGGCCATCGACGCGCAGCAGGGACTGCGCGACGACCTGCGTCTCGTCGCCATGTCGGCGACGCTCGACGGCGCGCGTTTCGCCGCGCTGCTCGGCGACGCGGCGGTGATCCGGAGCGAAGGGAAAAGCTGGCCGCTCGACCTGCGGCATGTCGGCCGCCGCGCCGAAGATCGGCTCGAAGCATCGCTGCTGGCGACGGTGCGGCAGGCGATGGCCGGCGAACCGGAGGGCGACATGCTCGCCTTCCTGCCCGGCGCCGCCGACATCGAGCGCGCCGCGGCGGCGGTCGAGGCGGCCGGCCTGCCTCTCGTCGTCCATCGCCTCCATGGGCAGGTCGACCCGGCGCAGCAGCGCAAGGCGCTGGTGCGCGACCCCGATGGCGGGCGCAAGCTGATCCTCGCGACGAGCATCGCGGAGACCAGCCTGACCATCGACGGCGTGCGCATCGTCATCGACGCCGGTCTGTCGCGCCGCCCGCGTTTCGACAAGGCGGCGGGGATCGCGCGGCTCGTCACCGAACGGGCAAGCCAGGCATCGGCGACCCAGCGTGCGGGGCGTGCGGCGCGTCAGGCGCCGGGGGTTGCCTATCGGCTGTGGGAAGCGGCGGCGACCGCGGGCATGCCGCCGTTCGACCCGCCCGAAATCCACGAGAACGACCTGATGCCGGTCGTGCTCGATTGCGCGAGCTGGGGCATCGTCGATCCGCGGCAGCTCGGCTGGCTCGATCCGCCGTCGCCGGCCGCGGTCGCCGAGGCCAAGGGGCGATTGCAGGCGATCGGCGCGCTCGGCGACGACGGGCGGATCACGCCGCATGGCCAGGCGCTCGCGGCCGTGCCGCTGCCGGTGCCGCTTGCGCACATGCTGCTCGACGCGGCGGGGGCGGGTGAGGCCGGTCTCGCGGCGCGGCTCGCGGTGCTGCTCACCGAGCCGGGGCTTGGCGGTCGCGGCGTCGATATCGAGGCGCGGCTCGGCCGCTGGAAGGCGATGAGGGGCGACCGCGCCGAGGGCGCGATACGTCTGGCCCGGCGCCTTGTCGCGCTGGGCGAGCGATTGGCGGAACCGTCCGGGTCGGGCGAAACGCGCTCGATCGGCGGCTGGATCGCGACGGCGTGGCCCGACCGCGTCGCGCGCCGGCGCGCCGGCCAGCGCGGCGAATATCTGGGCGTCGGCGGGCGCGCCTATCGCATCGACCCCGTCGATCCGCTCGCGGGTAGCGAATGGCTCGCCATCGCCGATGCGCAAGGGCATGCGGCGGGCGTGCGCATCCTCGCCGCGGCGGCGATCGACGCGGCCGAGGTCGAGGCGATCTTCGCCGACCGCATCGTTCAGCAGACGGCGAGCCGCTACGACGCCGATAGCGACCGCGTCGATCACCGCCGCGAACGGCGGCTGGGCGCGGTTGTGCTGACAAGCGGCAGGACGGCGCGCGAGGCCGGGGCCGAGGACGACGGCGCGGTGCGGCTTGCCGCGGTGCGCGACAAGGGGCTCGGGCTGATCGGCTGGGGCCCGGCATCGCAGGCGCTGCGCCAGCGGGCCTCTTTCGCCGGGCTCGACGCGCTGTCGACGGCCGCGCTTGCCGACAGCCTCGACATCTGGCTCGAACCGTTGCTCGGCAGTTGCCGGGGACTGCGCGACATCGGCGACCGGCGGCTGGCCGACGCGTTGGCGGGCCTGCTCGACTGGCCGGCGCGGCAGTTGCTCGAGAAGCTGGCGCCCGCCGACTATGCGACGCCGGCGGGCAGCCGCCACGCGATCGACTATGGCGCCGAGGGCGGACCGACGGTCGGCGTGCGGGTGCAGGAGATGTTCGGTCTTGCGCGCCATCCGACCGTCGGCGATCCGCCGATGCCGCTCGTCCTCGCGCTGACCTCGCCGGCGCATCGCCCGATCCAGACGACGCGCGACATCGTCTCATTCTGGAAAGGAAGCTGGCACGAGGTGGCGCGCGAGATGCGCGGACGCTATCCGAAACACAGCTGGCCTGACGACCCGGCGAGCGCGCGGCCGACCTTGCTCACCAAGGCGGCGCAGGCGCGACGCGACGCGCGATAAGCCCTCTTTCCGGGCGCGCCGCAAATGGCTAAGGCGGCGGCATCGGCACCAGCACCAGTTGAGGACGAACCATGAAAGCGCGGATTTTCCAGAAGCCCAAGAATGCGATGCAGTCCGGCCGCGCCGGAACGCAGCGCTGGATGCTGGAGTTCGCCCCCGCCGAACCGCGCAAGGCCGATCCGCTGATGGGCTGGGCGGGCAGCGGCGACACGCAGCGTCAGCTTCGCCTGGGCTTTGCGAGCCGCGACGAGGCGCTCGCCTATGCCGAGCGCGAAGGGCTGGAGGTCGAAATCATCCCGACGCCGACGCGCCGTCTGAAGATCCAGGCCTACGCCGACAATTTTCGCTGACCATCATCCCGGCAAGGAAGCGGGTATCGCGGCGGGGCTGAGGGTCTGGCGAAATCCGTCAAGGCGGCTTCGGATCAGGGCGCGATAGGCATCGAGCGGCATCTCGCGATCTTCGACGGCTGCGACGCCGCGCGAGGCGGAAACGAGCACGGGCCCGGTCGGCGTCGCGAGGGCGGACGTCGCGCGCGGGTCCCCGCCCTGAAAACCCAGGCCCGGCGCGAGAAAGATCGAGCGCGGCATGACGGTTCGCAATCGTTGGCCCTGCGATGGGTAGGTCGCGCCGACGACGGCGCCGACCGCGCCTATCCCATGATCGCCGATGGTTTCGTCCGCCCAGACGGCTACGGCTTCGGCCAATCGCTCCGATACCGAAGTGCCATCCACGATTTGATCCTGAAGCCAACCCGATCCGGGATTGGAGGTTTTGACGAGAACGAAGAGCCCCTTGCCGTAATCGCGGGCGCAATTGACGAAGGGCTCGAGCGTTTCCGGCCCCAGGAACGGGTTGACCGTCAGGCAGTCGACTTCAAGGTCCGAGCCGCTCGGCACCAGATAGGCGCGCGCATAAGCATCGGCGGTCGATCCGATATCCCCGCGCTTCGCATCGAGGATCACCGACATCCCCCGTTCGCGCGCGATCGCGATGCATCGTGCGAGGCTGACCATCCCGCCGCTGCCGAATGCCTCGAAATAGGCCGACTGGAATTTGACGAAGCCGACCTTGCCTTCCGCGCCGTCGAGAAGGGCCGTGACGTATCGTTCCAGGAACAGATCGGACCGGTCGCACAGCGACAAGGGCGCATGATCCGGCGCCGGATCGATTCCCAGAACGAGGGAGCCGACCGTTTCGATCTTCGATTTTACGGTGTCGCCCCAGTGCATATCCCGTTTCCCGCCGATCCAGCGCCGGTTATCTGCCACTTCGTCGCCGAATCCGCAAACGATTAGCGTGGACCGAGCAGACGGCGGATGTGGGAAAGGAAGCAGGCGATCCCGGCTTGCGGCGGAACGACGGATCAGGCGTCGGCGTCGGGCTGCAGCAGCTTGTGCAGGTGGACGACGACATATTTCATCTCGGCGTCGTCGACGGTGCGCTGCGCGGCGGCGCGCCATGCCTTTTCGGCGGCCTTGTAGTCGGGGAACAGGCCGACGATGTCGAGGTTGTTCAGGTCGACGAAATCGAGGCCCTGGGGATCGCTGACGCGACCACCGAAGACGAGGTGCAGCTTGCTCATTGTCTATATTCCTTGGCGTGCAGCGCTGGGGAGGGAAGGGCGCGCCCCTAACAGCCCCGCGCCGTTACGGCAAGGGGCCGCCATGGTCGCAGCAGACCACGGCGGACCTGCTTCGGCGCTCCCGGCTCAGCGCGCCGGCTCAGTGCGGATGACGGCCTATTCGGAATCCCCGCGCTTCGGCAGCAGCGAGCCGAGCAGCGCCCCCACCGCCGCGGCGCCGGCGAGCAGGGCAAGCGGCTGTTCCTCGGCCACGGTCTTGAGCTTGCCGCCCGCACGCTTCGCCTGGGCCTTGCCCTTCTCATAGGCTTGCTCCGCCGCCTCGCGTGCCGCGTCGGCCTGTTCGCGGCCTTTGGTCGCGAGATCGCTCGTCGCCGCGCGGGCGCGGCCATAGCCTTCCTGGATGCGCGCCTTAGCCGCCTCGGCGGTTGCGCGGGCATTTTCGGCGGTTTTCTCCGCAAGTTCATTCGCTTTCGCCTGCGCGTCGCGGGCGGTCTCACCGAAGGGCTTCATCGTCATTCTCCATCGTCTGTGCACTTTCGTCCGCAGCCTTGTCGGCGGGGCGCAGTCGTTCGGCGAGCGCGTTCGCTAGATCGCGTGCCTTGCGCCCGACCGTGGGGGCGTGTGTTCTGATCGGTTCGCGAAACATCCATGCGAGCCCGGCGACGGCGGCCAGCGTGATCGGCAGGCGGTTGTCGCGAAACTGCTTGCGGACCGCGTGCGCGGTGTCGTCGACCGCCGCGCTCAGGCGATATTTGCCGCGATCGACGAGCGCCTGCGGTTTGAAGGCCTGCTGCGCCACGTCCAGTTTGCGGCGCAGCTGTGCGCGCTGCATCATCGACCGGCGCGCGGCGTTGATCAGGCGGTTGCGCGATGCGGGCATCAGTCGTCGTCTCCCTCGTGCATCAGGTCGCGGCGCAGCGCCGTCCTGACATCGCCGACGCTGACCTTCGCGCGCCACCCGGCGAAGCCCGCAAGCGCGATCAGCGACGCAAAGACGATCAGCGTCGCGAGCAACGGCCCGACGTGCGGTGCGAGAACCAGGATCGCGCCGAACGCCACCGCCAGCATCGCCACGAGCAGCGCGCAGGCGGCGACGAAACCCCAGGCCGACGCCCATTTGACCCCGTGTCCGGCGAGCGCGCCGCGTGCTTCGAGCAGCGCCAGTTCCGCTCTGGCGGTCGTCGACAGATTGTCGACGACATCGCGGACGATGTCCTCGAGCGGCACCGGAGGAGGCGGCGCGGCAGGGCCGTTGGGCGCGTAACCGTGGCTTACGCCGTCGAAGGCGCGCCGATCGGAGGCGGGCGGCGTGTCGGGATCGTGCGGCGGCAAGACAGATCAGCCGTTGTTCGAGCCCTTCAGCATCCGGGCGAGAACGAAACCGATCACCGCCGCGGCGCCGACAGCGACCGCCGGGCTCTTCTTGACGAAATCGCGCGTCGAAGCGGCGAGTTCGTCGAGATCCTTCTGGTCGAGCGTCGAGGCGAGGCCCGCGACGGTCGAGGCGGCCGAGCGAGCATAGTCGCCATATTGCTTGCCGAACTTGCTGTCGACGGTACCGGCGCTGTCCTCGAGCATCTTGGCGAGGCTGCCGACGGCTTCGGCGGCCTTGTCCTTGCCCTTGGCTGCCGCGTCGCGGGCCTTCGTCGATGCCTGGTTGGCGAGCGTCGTCGCTTCGTCCTTCAGCGAGGCGGCCTTCTTGCCGGCTTCGGTCTTGATCGTGTCGCGCGTCGCGGCAAGCTGATCGCGGATTGGATGGTCCTTCGCCGCCTTCACGGTCGCGGGATTGCGAGCCGGGGCAGCCTTGGTCGCACCGGCCTTTGCCGGTGCCTTGGCGCGGGGAGCAGCCTTTTTCGTCGCGGGAGTAGCGGCTTTGGCCATCACGTCATCCTCTTCATCTGTGTCGAACGCCACGCCTGCCGTGCCGTCGATGATCCTGTCCCCATTATATAGCAAGGCGCGCCGAATGGTTCCATAGCGCCGCGAATTTCCCGCGAAAATTCCCGCGGCACCGGTTGCCTTGCCGGCGCGGCGTCGATAACAGGCGGGCGCCTTCCTCATCCGGCCAGCGATGGCCTTTTCAACAGGACCCGACCCATGAGCGCGATCATCGACATCCACGGCCGCGAAATCCTCGACAGCCGCGGCAATCCCACCGTCGAAGTCGATGTGCTGCTGGAGGACGGCAGCTTCGGCCGCGCCGCGGTGCCCTCGGGCGCCTCGACCGGCGCGCACGAGGCGGTCGAACTGCGCGACGGCGACAAGGCGCGCTATCTGGGCAAGGGCGTGACCAAGGCCGTCGCGGCGGTGAACGGCGAGATCGCCGAGGCGCTGATCGGCATGGAGGCCGAGGATCAGCGCGACCTCGACATTGCGATGATCGACCTCGACGGCACGCCCAACAAGGGCCGCCTCGGCGCCAATGCGATCCTGGGCGTCAGCCTGGCCGCCGCGAAGGCCGCGGCCGATGCGCGCGGCCTGCCGCTCTACCGCTATGTCGGCGGCGTGTCGGCGCGTACCCTGCCGGTGCCGATGATGAACATCATCAACGGCGGCGAGCATGCCGACAATCCGATCGACGTGCAGGAATTCATGATCATGCCGGTCGGCGCGGGCAGCATCGCCGATGCCGTGCGCTGGGGCAGCGAAATCTTCCACACGCTGAAGAAGGGGCTCGCGCAAAAGGGGCTCGCGACCGCGGTTGGCGACGAGGGCGGCTTTGCCCCGAACCTCGCCTCGACGCGCGACGCGCTCGACTTCATCGCCGCGTCGGTCGAGCAGGCCGGGTTCAAGCTGGGCAGCGACGTCGTGTTGGCGCTCGATTGCGCCGCGACCGAATTCTTCAAGGGCGGCAAATATGAGATCAGTGGCGAAAGCCTGTCGCTGACCCCCGAACAAATGGCCGATTATCTCGCCGCGCTGGTCAGGGATTACCCGATCAAGTCGATCGAGGACGGGATGAGCGAGGATGATTTCACCGGCTGGAAGGCGCTGACCGATCTGATCGGCGACCGGTGCCAGCTCGTCGGCGACGACCTGTTCGTCACCAACCCGGCGCGCCTCGAAGAGGGGATCAAGAGCGGGCTCGCCAATTCGCTGCTCGTCAAGGTCAACCAGATCGGCACGCTGTCGGAGACGCTCGACGCGGTCGATATGGCGCATCGCGCGCGCTACACGGCGGTGATGTCGCACCGTTCGGGCGAGACCGAGGATGCGACGATCGCTGATCTCGCCGTCGCGACCAACTGCGGCCAGATCAAGACCGGCAGCCTCGCGCGGTCCGACCGGCTCGCCAAATACAACCAGCTCATCCGCATCGAGGAGGAACTGGGCGATATGGCGCGCTATCCGGGTGCGTCGATCTTCGGTTGAGCTACGCGGCTTCGAACAGCGCCATGTCGATCGTGAAGGAGCCGTCGGCCTCGATCGCATAATGGCGCGCGACCGTATCGCTCGCCGCCGCCTGCAACGCGCGGATCGCTTCGACCTGGACGGGCGGCGTTCGCATGCGCGCGGTCCAGTCGGCGAAATCCATTCGTAGCCGCGCCGTGACGACGGCGCCGACCGAGAAGCCGGCGCGCGCCAGCATCGCGGTCCATTCGGCCTGGGAATAATCGCGGACATGCGACGTATCGCGCAATAGCTCGACCGACTGAAGATGCGTGTCGCGGGCGGCTTCGCCGGGGGACACGATGTCGATGAACAGGGCCGGGGCCCCGCGCGCCAGCACGCGCCGCGCTTCGCGCAGCCCCGCCTCGGCGTCGCGCCAGTGATGGGCCGAAAAGCGGCAGGCGAGGAAGTCGAAGCTGCCGTCGGGAAAGGGCAGGGCTTCGGCCGAGGCGACGATCGTCTCGATATTGCCGATCTGTCGCCGCGCGGCTTCGGCCTCGACCGCCGCGAGCATGTCGGACGACAGGTCGCACGCCGTGACGGCAACCGCGTGCGGCGCGATCGCATAGGCGACATGGCCTCCGCCGCAACCGAGGTCGAGCGCGCGCCGCGGACGCAACGCCGCGGCGCGCGTGGCGATCCGCGCAAGATCGTCCCCCGTCGCATGCACGGCGCTGGTGACATAGGACCGGGCGGTCGGGCCGAACTGTTCGCGGACGCGATCATCGTGATGGCTGCTCATTTCGGGCGTCTTCCCACAGGCTTTTGCCCCGCGCAAGCCCGGTTCCCGCCTGTTTCGTCCGAAGGCGGAGGAGGATCGCATCATGCCGCTTGACGTCTGGAATCACTTGTGATTCAACGCCCGAATGACGCAGCGCCACAAATTCCGCAAGTCGATGAGCCGGGCCGTCGGTCCCGCCGTGGCGCTGATCGCGGTGCTGGCGATGATCGGCTATATCATCTTCGGTCCGACCGGGCTCTACGCCTGGGGCGACTACAGCCAGTCGGTCGAGAAGAAGCGCGTCGTGCTGAGCGAACTGGCCAAGAAGCAGAACGAACTGCAGAACCGCGTCAACCTGCTCGATCGCCGGCGCGTCGACCCCGATCTGGCGGACGAATATGTGCGCGAGAAACTGGGCGTCAATCACCAGGACGAGGTGATCATTCCGATGGACGGATCGGAAAAGCCCTAGGTCACAGACCTAGACGTCCCGACGGGACGGAGAAACCCGGAAAGGCATATCGGGCGGCCCGAAGCGGGCGTTGCCAATCATGGCTGGGCAGTCCTATAGGAGGCCTTGCCGTAACGGCTAAACGCAAAGGAAACCGCCTTGGCCAAAGCACCTGCGCGCAAGACTGCCGCGCCAAAAAAAACTGCATCCACCCCAGCCCCCACGTCCAACCGCGAAACACCGCGCGATCCCGCCCCCTATGAGGCGACACCGGAGGAACTCGAGACATTCTATCGCGAGATGCTGCTCATCCGGCGTTTCGAGGAGAAGGCCGGCCAGCTCTATGGCCTCGGCCTGATCGGCGGCTTCTGTCACCTCTATATCGGGCAGGAGGCCGTCGCGGTCGGCCTGCAGTCGGCGCTCGACGGCGACAAGGACAGCGTCATCACCGGCTATCGCGACCATGGCCACATGCTCGCCTATGGCATCGATCCCAAGGTGATCATGGCCGAACTGACCGGCCGCGCCGCGGGCATTTCGCGCGGCAAGGGCGGTTCGATGCACATGTTCAGCGTCGAGCATAAATTCTATGGCGGTCACGGCATCGTCGGCGCGCAGGTCGCGCTCGGTACCGGTCTTGCCTTCGCGCACAAATATCGCGGCGACGGCGGCGTCGCCATGGCCTATTTCGGCGACGGCGCCGCGAACCAGGGTCAGGTGTACGAAAGCTTCAACATGGCCGAGCTGTGGAAGCTGCCGATCATCTTCGTGATCGAGAACAACCAGTATGCGATGGGCACGTCAGTCAACCGCTCGTCGGCCGAGGATCAGCTCTATCGCCGCGGCGAGAGCTTCCGCATTCCCGGCATGCAGATCGACGGCATGGACGTGCTCGCGGTGCGCGGCGCGGCCGAGGCGGCGCTCGAATGGGTGCGCGCGGGCAAGGGACCGATCCTGCTCGAACTCAAGACCTATCGCTATCGCGGCCACTCGATGTCCGACCCCGCCAAATACCGCAGCCGCGAAGAGGTGCAGGCGGTGCGCGACAAGTCGGACGCGATCGAGGGGCTGAAGAAGCTGATGCTCGATGCCGGGATCGGCGAGGAAAAGATCAAGGAGATCGACAAGGAAATCCGCCAGGTCGTGAACGAGGCCGCAGACTTCGCCGAAAGCGCGCCGGAACCGGAGCTTTCCGACCTTTATACCGATGTGCTGGTGGAGCAATATTGAGATGGCGATCGAACTGAAGATGCCGGCGCTGTCGCCGACGATGGAAGAAGGCACGCTCGCCAAATGGCTCGTCAAGGAAGGCGACGAAGTGAAGTCGGGCGACATTCTCGCCGAGATCGAGACCGACAAGGCGACGATGGAATATGAAGCGGTCGACGAAGGCACGGTCGCGCAGATCCTGATCCCCGAAGGCACCGACAATGTGAAGGTCGGCACGGTGATCGCGCTGATCGCGGGCGAGGGGGAGGAGGCCGCTACGGCAACTGCGCCTGCCCCCGCCCCCGCTCCCGCGGAACAGGCGCCGACGGCGGCCGAGGCGAAGAGCGAGAGCGAGGAGGCGCCGAAGAAGGCCGAGTCGGGCACCGATCAGCTTGCCGTCAAGGCGAAGGCGCAGGTCGCGGACCCCGACATTCCCGCCGGCACCGCGATGGTCAAGCTCACCGTCCGCGAGGCGCTGCGCGATGCTATGGCCGAGGAAATGCGCGCCGACGACCGCATCTTCGTGATGGGCGAGGAGGTCGCCGAATATCAGGGCGCCTACAAGGTCACGCAGGGGCTGCTCGACGAGTTCGGGGCGCGGCGCGTCGTCGATACGCCGATCACAGAATATGGCTTTGCCGGGCTGGGCACCGGCGCGGCGATGGGCGGACTGCGTCCGATCATCGAGTTCATGACCTTCAACTTCGCGATGCAGGCGATCGACCACATCATCAACTCGGCGGCAAAGACCAATTACATGTCGGGCGGACAGATGCGCTGTCCGATCGTGTTCCGCGGCCCCAACGGCGCCGCGTCGCGCGTCGGGGCGCAGCACAGCCAGAATTATGCCCCGTGGTATGCGAGCGTCCCCGGCCTGATCGTGATCGCGCCCTATGACGCGGCCGATGCCAAGGGGCTGCTCAAGGCCGCGATCCGCAGCGAGGACCCGGTGGTCTTCCTCGAGAACGAGCTGCTCTATGGCCGCAGCTTCGAGGTTCCCGACGTCGAGGATTATGTGCTGCCGATCGGCAAGGCGCGGATCATGCGCGAAGGCAATGACGTTACCATCGTCAGCTATTCGATCGGCGTCGGGCTCGCGCTCGAGGCGGCTGAGGCGCTGGCGGGCGAGGGCATCGACGCAGAGGTCATCGACCTGCGCACGCTGCGCCCGCTCGACACGGCTACCGTGCTCGCCAGCCTGAAGAAGACGAACCGCATGGTCGTCGTCGAGGAAGGCTGGCCGACCTGCTCGATCGCCAGCGAACTGGCGATGGTCGCGATGGAGCAGGGCTTCGACGACCTCGATGCGCCCGTGATGCGTGTGACCGACGAGGATGTGCCGTTGCCCTATGCTGCCAATCTCGAAAAGGCAGCGCTGGTCGACACGCCGCGCGTGATCGCGGCGGTGAAGGCCGTGTGCAACCGCGGTTGATTGCATCCTCGCCATGACCGTCGCCCGCGCGGAGGCGGGGCGACGGTCGGGCGGCAGGCGATGAGTGTGTCGAGGTCGCAATGACGGCTTTGAAATGATAGCGCGCCGCACATGACCGGCGACGACGAATCCGAGGTAAGCCTCTATCCCGACCTGCGCGATCCGCGCGTCATGGTCGCCGTGCCGCGCGACCGCCGCGCCGCGATGACGGCGCTGTGGGCGCTGGCCGAGCGGCTGGGCAAGTTGGTCCGCGATGCGCGCGAGCCGCTGATCGCGCAGATCAAGCTCGCCTGGTGGCGCGACATGATGGCGACGCTCGAAAACGACCCGGCCGCGCTGCCGAAGGGCGAGCCGCTGCTCGCCGAACTGCAGACGGACTGGGCGGGGAAGGCCGGGCTTGGCGCGCTTCCCGATGCCGCCGAGGCGCTGCTGCTCGCCGACGATGGCGCGGCACGGAGCGTGGCCGCATGCGACTTCGGCACGGCGCTTTTCGCTCTGTCGGGTGGCGGCGGTGGCGAGCGCTGGGGCCTCGTCTGGGCAGCGACATTGCAGGGCGAAGCGGAGGCCGCGCACCGGCTGTTCGCCGATGCCCGCGACCGTCCGCGACCGTCGCGGGCCGCCGTCGGTCATCGCGCGCTGCTGATGCTCGACCGCTGGGCCGGGGCGATCGCCGCGCATGGGGGCGAGCGCCGCTGGCGCCGCGAGGAATGGCTGCTTTTCCGGATCGGGCTTCTGGGCCGCTGACGAAAGTGCGGCGCCGGGGGTGGAAATGCGCCCGCCGAACCTCTATCTTGCCGCGAACAAGACAGGGTCGCAGGGGAAAAATGCGATGTTCAACGGGCTCGTCGCCTATCTGGATTCGATCAAGGCGCGCGACCCCGCGCCACGGACCCGCTGGGAAATCCTGCTCTATCCGGGCTTGCTCGCGGTCGGCATGCACCGCATCGCGCACTGGTTGTTCGAGGCCGACCTGTTCTTCCTGGCCCGCTTCGTCAATCATCTGGCACGCTGGCTGACCGGGATCGACATCCACCCGGGCGCGACGATCGGCCGCCATCTGTTCATCGATCACGGCTTTGGCGTCGTCATCGGCGAAACGGCGGAGATCGGCGACAATGTCTCCATCTATCAGGACGTGACGCTGGGCGGCACCGATCCCGCCAACGGCATCGGCGGCAAGCGGCACCCGACGCTGTGCGACGATGTCATCGTCGGATCGGGCGCGCAGATATTGGGGCCGGTCGTCGTCAACGCGCGCGCGCGTGTCGGCGCCAACGCCGTGGTGACCAGGGACGTGCCCGAGGGCGCGGTGATGGTCGGCATTCCGGCGCGCTCGACGCTGGTCGATGCGACCGAATATGCGCGCGAGTTCGTGCCCTATGGCACGCCGTGCAGCGAAACCTTCGATCCGGCGACGCAGAAGATCGAGCTGCTCCAGTGCCAGCTCGACCAGCTTCAGAAGCAGCTCGCCGCGTTGATCGCGGAACGCGATGCCGACGGGGCCGAGGACAATGCGCCGCGGCGCAAGGGAGGTCGGAAAAGCGCCTGATGGGGACGGTCACGCCGCTCTCCTTTCCTGGCCGCGTTGCGCCGCGGCAGACGGGGTTCGACCGGCACGAACTGACCCGCATCCTCGATCTCTACGGCCGCATGGTCGCGGCCGGGAAGTGGCGCGACTATGCGATGGACTTCCATCACGACGTTGCGATCTTCTCCGCCTTTCGCCGCAGCGCCGAGCGTCCTGAATATCGCATAGAGAAACGCCCCGCCTTGCGGAGCCGCCAGGGCATGTGGGCGCTGGTGTCGGAGGGCGGGGCGGTGCTGAAGCGCGGGGACGAGCTGACGAACGTGCTCGCCCCCGTCGAGCGCAAGCTTATGAAGCTGGTTGCGGGCGGATCGTAGCGGGAAGCTGTTCGGCCAGCCCGGCGGGCAGCATCGCGACGATCACCGCGCGGGCATTCTGCCAGAAAGCGGAAAGCAGCAGCAGCGCCGATCCGATCACGAAAGCGGTCAGCGCGACGTTGAGTTCGACGGCGCCGAAGGTGCGGAAAAGCTGGGTCAGCGCGAAGAGCACGTAGGCGAGCGCCGAAACGAGCAGCGCGCGGCGGTCGACCGCCAGCGCGATCAGCCCGAACAGCACGTAGATGCCGACGACCATCACCGCGGCGGCGCTGGAAATATCGTCGCCCTGCGTCACGCCGAGCAGGTGGAAGATCGGGTGCGCGATCATCGGCGCCGCGAGCAGGTGCAGCCAGAAGGCGACGTCGCTGCGGCGCGTCGTGCGCGTGCGGTCGCTGCGGTCCCACCACATGGCGAGCGCGAAGACGCCGAGCCCCGCGACCAGCACCAGCGCCATCACCAGGTCGGGCGACCCGAAGCTGCCGACGACCGACAGGATCAGCGCGACCGCCGTCGCAGCGAGCGCGGCGGTGCCGGCGGCGACGGTGATCGGCACCATGAAGCGCTTCCAGTGCAGCCAGGTCGCCGCCGCGGTGACGAGCGCGATGCCGCCGATCAGCAGGGCGCCGGCCGTGTCGCCGAGACGCGGACCGAACAGCGCCTCGCCGTGCCGGAAGAAGAAGCCGAGCATCGTCGCGCAGACGCCGCCCGAAAAGGCGAGGACGAGCACGATGCTGGGGAGCGCCATCCGGCGATGCCGGGTGAAATATTCGGCGAGCAGCCACGCCGATGCCGCGACGAAGGCGCCCGCAAGCGCCGTGTGGATCGATTCGCCGATCCAGCCCACCGCGACGAGCAGGATGACCGCCGCGATGCTGACGAAAATATCGTTGAATCCGGTGATGAGGCGGAAGGATTCCTCGTCCGCTCCGGGGGCGTCGCGCACCGATGCGACATGCGACCGAAAGGCCTGAACGGCTTCCGGCGTCAACACCTTCGCATCGACCGCGGCTTGCAGGTCGCTTTCACTATACATCGGGGTCGTCCTTTCGTCCGATCCCCTTGCCCCGCGACGGTATCGCACGGGCGTGTTAGTGTGTCAATACGGTGAAGCGCGGCGGCCTCCCCATCGCTATGCGACAGGGAGGGTTTTCGCGTCAGCCCAGCGCCTGCAACGCCTTCATCACGATCATCGACTGCTCGCTGCCCGATTGCGGGACGATTTCGCCGTTGCGGTCGATGATCTTCTCCCATGCCGCGGCGATGCCCTCGGGCGTGCGCTCGTCCTCGGGCAGCGCGACGCCCGGCGTGGCGGTGACATAGGCGGCATGGAAGGCCCCGGCGCCCGCGCCGACGATCATGTTGGTCGGGGCGTCCTCGCTGACGAGGAACAGCGCGGCGGGCACGACGTTTTCGGGCGTGAACTTCTCGAACAGTTCGGGCGGGAAGATATCCTCGGTCATGCGCGTGCCCGCGACCGGGGCGATCGTGTTGCAGCGGACGTTGTATTTCGCGCCTTCGAGATGCAGCGTCTTGGTCAGGCCGGCCAGGCCGAGCTTCGCCGCGCCGTAATTGGCCTGGCCGAAATTGCCGTAGAGGCCGGTCGACGAGGCGGTCATCAGGATGCGGCCATAGGCCTGGTCGCGC
>NZ_MEFH01000060.1:0-65737 GCF_001725095.1 Sphingopyxis sp. SCN 67-31
GCGGCAACGTCTATCTCAGCAGCCTGACGACGCTGCCCGAGAACACGACGTTCAGCAACGGCGGCTACGTCGATCTCCGCAGCCTGACGGATGAATATCCGGTCTATCGGGGCGAGCGCATCCGCCTTCGCGCCATCGACGGCTACACGATGCTCATCCGCTCAAAGCGGACGAAAGGCGACTATACGCTCTACCGCGCGGCCTACTTCGGCGGCGGCGAGTTGGCCGACCTCAAGAAATGCTGGATCGCGCGGAGCGGCGACTATTACGCGCACGGCGAGACCATCGAGCAGGCGATGCGCGATGTTCGCTTCAAGGCGATGGAGCACGACTTCGACCAGGACGAGCTCATTGCCGAGATCAAGGCGCGCGGCACCGTCCAGTTCAACGACTTTCGCCTGATCACCGGCGCCTGCGAAAGCGGGTTGAAGCACGGCATGGAGCAGGCGGGGTTGGACCCGAACGCTGACGAATTGCCGCTGGCTACCGTGTTGAGCGCTGCATTCGGCCACTATGGCGAGCAGTTCAAGGCTCTGTTCCGTGAGGAGCAGGCAGCATGACCAACGATCAGACTGTAACGCAGGCCTTCTGGGCTCGCGTCGAAAAGCGGGGTCCGGACGACTGCTGGATCTGGCTTGGTGGATGCAGTTCCGCACGCTCTAAATACGGTCGATTTTGGGATGGCACCCGAACCCGACCAGCGCATCAGGTCGCTTGGGAAATCGCCAACGGGCGCCCTTTCCCGAAAGGGATGATGGGGTGTCATAGCTGCGACAATCCGCCCTGCGTGAACCCTAACCATATTTGGCCGGGGACGGCCGCAGATAACA
Organism: Sphingopyxis sp. SCN 67-31; assembly: GCF_001725095.1. Classification (NCBI taxonomy): domain Bacteria; kingdom Pseudomonadati; phylum Pseudomonadota; class Alphaproteobacteria; order Sphingomonadales; family Sphingopyxidaceae; genus Sphingopyxis; species Sphingopyxis sp. SCN 67-31. The sequence continues at coordinate 831 of NZ_MEFH01000060.1, forward strand.
TTCGCGACTGCGTGGCTAAAGGTCGCCACGCGTCGAAGCCCCGCAGCCATTGCAAGCGCGGACATCCCATGACGGGCAAGAATCGCAAGCCAACAACTGGCGGGTTTCGCTGCGCCACCTGCGCGCGGATCGCCACGCGCGAGCGAGTGAGACGATTACGAGCGAGACGACGGAGTGCCGCAAATGCCAACTGAGAACCATAGCCACCGCACCGCCCATTCAGGCGAGGGCCGCAGCAATGGGGCGGGGGAAGCGCGATGACCGGCGGATTTTCGCAGATGATGCGCGTCCTCGAGAGCATCCCGGCTGACGCGCCAGCAGCAGACCGCTTCCACGCCACACTGGAAGCAAGCGACGCCTTCATGGCCGAGTGCGACCGGATTTTAGAGCAGCGCCGCGCCGAGCGTGGGGCGCGCAATCCGCGGGAGATGCAATCGTGAGCAATGTTCCTATCCGCCGCGACCAGTTCGACGTGCAAGGCTTCGTCGCATGGCTCGCATACAATGGAGCTGAAATCGGCGTTCCAACGAACCAGTATGAGGTCGTCCGCTACCTTGCGCACGCTGAGGGTCATCGCAAGCCGGTCACGCATATCATCTACGCCAAAGAAAGCGGCCTGCTGACCTTCATGCCGGGGACGCGCGAGCATTATGCGCAGTTTCTCGGCATCGAAGGTGATGGTTCCCTCAAGAGCAAAATGAACCGCTCGAAGCGTATGTCGTTTCGCGCGCAGATCATCGCCCGCGACGGCAAGGGTTGCTGGTTCTGCGGCGAAAGCACGACCGCGGCGACCGAAAGCATCGAGCACCTTGTTCCGCGTTCGCAGGGTGGGCCTGACACGCTGGCAAACTTCGTCCTCGCGCACCGCAAATGCAACGAGATGGCGGGTGATATGTGCCTCGGCGACAAGATCGCGCTGCGCGACCAGATGAGGGGGGCGAAGGCATGAAACACGCCCACACCCGCCACCTTCGCCTGACGCGCGAGCAATTCAACCGCGCCACCCACTCCGACGCGCTGCCGGAAATGCAGCTTGTCCCGGCAGAGGAAATCCAGCGCGACCCCATTTCGGTGATCCGCACCATCCCGAAGCGTGAAATCGCAGGCTGGTTTGCTGTGTTTGGGTTGCTGGCTGTCGTGGCGGCGGGACTGGCGGTGATCGCATGACGACGCCCCTGAACGCCATCGGCTGGGCGGAGCCGCGCCTGATGTCGATCTTCGACGCGCTGGACGAACTCTATCAGCAATACCGCGATCCCGAGGGTGGAACGGACGAACTTTCGACCATGCTCAAGCGCGCCCGCGACCTTTGCGAGGAAGCGGACATACTGATCGAGAACCGATCGAAGGGCGGCCCCGACCCCGACGACGAGCGCGACCGGCGAATTGATGACCGGCTGACCATGGGAGAGCGGTGATGGCCAAGCCAGAAAATCCATACGCATTTCCTTGGCGGTGCGACGACAACACGCAGGCTGGAGATAGCGGGATGGAGCTGCGCGACTGGCTCGCGGGGCAGGCGCTCATTGGCATTCTCTCGTCGGGGACAACCCACATGACGAGCGGCCAAACCATCGACGGCTATCATGCGATGGTCGCTTACGGCGCATACGCGCTCGCCGACGCCATGCTCCTCGCCCGTCAAACCACTGACAGGGAGGACGGGAAGTGAGCGGGGATTCCGAAATCCGGACCGAGCGCAAGCAGATGATGCTCGACAAGGCAGCACGTCTGACCGACAGGGCGCAGAAACTGGAAGCGCGCGCTGCGATCATAGAGCAAGGGCCGAACCGCGACCCCGCCTTCCTGACGCAACCAAGCTATGGCAACGCTGCTGGCCGCGCATTCGCACGGGCGCGTGATAGGGAGCGCAGCCGGTCGATCACTGTCGGCGACCTGTATCATCGCGCCAAGTTGCTGCGTGAGCGGGCCAATAGACTTATCAGCGCGCAACCCCGCGTAGCCGGAGACGCGAAAGCCGAACGCGATGCAAAGATCGTCGCCAGCGATTTTCATGTCGGGCAGGAAGTCCGCACCCTCTACGGCGTCAGGAAAATCGTCAAGGTCAACGCCAAGCCGATCCTGATCGAGGGCGCGCTTGGTCCTGTCCGCGTCGAAAAGCATCTTGCGGAGGCCGTATGACCGACTGGCGCAAGAATGCCCTCGCGGCTCTCGATGATGCCCGCAGGGAGATCGAGCAGGCGGCCGAGCCGACGGTAGTGGTCGTGCTCACCGTTGGCAGTGCTGACTTGCTCAAAGAGCGCCCGATTTCGGTCTACGCCAATCAGAATTGGACGTGGCTGCGGCGCGTCGTGGCGTTCGCTGCTTGGCGCTTCTCCCTCAAAGACGACGGCGATCCCGATGACAATTTCGGTTTCCAGCCGCCCGCCACCCCCAACACCCCTGACATGGAGAAAAGCAAGTGACCGCTGTCTACAAAGCTATCGCCGCCATCCAGGAAGAATTGTCGAAAGTCGGCATCGCCAAGGATGGTGTGAACGAGCAACAGAAATACCGATTCCGCGGCATTGATCAGGTCTATTCGGCCCTGTCGCCGCTGCTCGCGAAACACGGCCTTTGCGTCCTGCCCCGCATGGTCGATTGCTCCCGCTCCGAGCGGGTATCGATGAAGCCGGGATACAATGGTGGGCCACCGAAAGAAAGCGTCCTGTTCTATGTGACCGTGACGGCGGAGTTCGATTTCGTCGCGGTCGAGGATGGATCGACGCACACCGTCCGCACCTATGGCGAGGCAATGGACAGCGGCGACAAGGCCACGAACAAGGCCATGTCCGCTGCCTACAAATACGCTGCCTTCATGGCATTCGCGATCCCGACCGAAGGCGACAACGACGCCGACGCGACGACACACGAAGTTGTGCGCGGGATGCCCGATGACGAGCTTAATCGCCTCACCGCCAAGATGAAGGCCGGTCGCCTGACGCCTGCCCGCGTCTGCGAGAAATACGGCGTGAAAGACATTCGCGCGCTCAACTACGACCAGTTCAACGAGGTCATCGGCGTCTGCGACGAGAGGATCGCGAAACAGGCGAAGGCCGAAACGAACAAAGCCGCCCAATCCAACGACGATTTCGGGGACATCTCCGAAACCGATCTCGCAGCCTGAAAGGCCTTCCCATGAACATGTATCAGTCGTCCAAGGGGCCGATCGCTATCGACACTATGCCCCTGTCCTACGCGAAAAACGCACTGGCGAAAATCCAGCGCGACGAGACGCAGCGCCACCGCACGGCGGAAATCGGCTGGCTCGACCAGCATATCCGCAAGCTGGAAGCGGAAGCGCCCACCGACGAACCAAACCGCGGCATTGGTGGCAACAATCCCCCGGCAGAAGCCAAGGCGGCCATGCAATGGGATGCAATCCAGTCCCATATGGACGACCTTCTCGCAGAAGCCCGCAATTGGGCGGACGGCGAAGCCATTTCCTCGCAGGGTATCGCCGATGAGATCGGGCGGCTGCGCCAGCAGTTGCAGGATGCCGCCAAACTGGCGGACGAAGCCCGCGTTGCCGAAAAGAAGCCGCTCGACGAAGCCGCGCAAGAAATTCAGGACCGCTATAATGTCTATATCGCCCCGCTGAAAAACAGGCAGCCGGGATCTGTGAGCAAGGCGGTGGCGGCGCTCGGCTCGCTCCTGACTGTCTGGCTGAACAAGCTGGAAGCCGAAAAGCAGGAGCGCGAGCGCGCCGCTCGCGAGGCACACGAAAAGGCGCAGGCGGAAGCAATAGACGCCCGCCGCGCCGCCATCGGCACCGGCGACCTCAACGCGATCGATGCCGCCGACGATCTTCTGGACGCCGCCGAAGAAGCTGGAAAGGCGCTCAAGGCCGTCGAGAATGAAAAGGTGCAGGCGAAGGGCGAGCATCGCGCCATCGGCCTGCGCTCGCGCTGGATTGCCAAACTCCGCGACGGCGAGGGCGGCAAGGCGCTGACCTACTACGCCAAGACGCAGCCCGAGCGCGTGAAATCCTTTCTCCAGGTTCTCGCCGACGAGGACGTGAAGGCGGGGGTCCGCCCGATTGATGGCGTCTCGCCGATCCCCGGCGTCGATATCATCGAAGAGAGGATTGTCTGATGGCCGGCAGCGTCAACAAAGTCATCCTCATCGGCCATTTGGGTGCCGATCCCGAGGTTAAGAGCTTCCGCGATGGCGGGCGCATCGCGAACCTGCGCATCGCCACTTCCGAGCACTGGAAAGACAAGCAGACCGGGGAACGAAAAGAGCGCACCGAATGGCATAGCGTTGTCATCTCCGGTGACGGCTTGGTCGGGGTCGCGGAGAAGTATCTTCGCAAAGGCAGCGCCGTCTACGTTGAGGGCGCGCTTCGCACCCGCAAGTGGCAGGACCGTGACGGCAACGACCGCTACTCGACCGAGGTTGTGCTGAGCGGCCCGCGCGCTGTCCTGACGCTTCTCGACAAGCGCGAAAGTGGCGGACAGTCCGACGATGGCTGGGGCGGTTCCTACGGTCATACCAAGCCGCGCGACCAGCAGCAGGGTGGTAGCTGGTCTGACGACGATCTCGGTTCGGACGAGGTTCCGTTTTAGCCATGGGCGCTCCGGTCAACCACCGCAGGATGAAGCCGCGCTACAATCCGCAGCCGAACGCTGTGGAGATGCGGCACCATCATCGCGTGAAGCTACTCGATTGCTTCGGTTGCGGCGCGCCGGGACCGAGCGAGTGTCATCATACCATGCTCGCCTTCGAGGGAAAGCGCTGGCGCCGTGATCATCGCTTCATTCTCCCCGTCTGTCCGCGATGCCACCGGGGTCGATACGGCATTCACGGGATTAGGAGCGAGGCCGTTTGGTGCGAGCGCAACGGGCTGGATTCCGAGGCGGAAGTGAAGCGTCTTTGGGCGCTGAGCGAAGACGCGGAAGCGCGGAGGTTTGCGGCATGAAGGACTCCGCTCGCTTCACCAAGCGCGGCCTGACGTTCGTTCCGGCGGATGCCTACGCCCGTGAATTGCTCGCCAAGGTGCCGGACGGGAAGGGCGTTTTCCTGAATCTGTGGCTGCCCCGGAATATGGCGCAGCACCGAAAATATTTCGCCATCCTGCGGAACGTCGTGGAGGCCACGGGACGCTGGGCATCGCAAGAGCATTTGCGCCGCGACATTCTGCTGACGCTCGGCCGCTACGACGAACATGTCAACGAGTTCACCGGCGAGGTCGAGAAGGTCGTTCACTCGATGGCCGTGGCTTCCATGCCGCGTGACGAGTTCGAGCGGCTCTATTCCGACACGATCAAACTTCTGACCGAAGCGCTCGGGGCCGATCCCGAGATGCTCGTTCAGGAGGCCGCATAGTTTCACCACCAAGGAGGCCCGCGCAGCCTAAGAAGCGGCGGGTGAAATTCAGATGAGCATACTCGGGTTCTTTGGACTGATGAAGCGGTCTGAGCATGAAGCCGTGGCAAAGGCCAACAAGGGCCTGCTGCGCGACCTCGTCGCCGAACGGCAGAAGTTCAAGCGGGCGGTCAGCGATATCGCATATCAGTCGGACGTGATCGAAGGATTGCGCCCCGACGCCGAACTCTGGCGAGCCGCTCGCGACAATCGCCGGAAGGCCGCGAAGCGGGGCGCGTCGTCATGATGCGCTCCCGCGACTGGCCTCCTATCGAGCGGCTTCCCGAGCGCCCCGGCGTCGTGGTCTATACAAGCGCCGGGTATTGGCGCGATGGCGTGTTCCATCCGACGCATAGGGCACGGGTTGTTGAGGCTGGGCCGCCCCGGCGCGGGCTTCTGGCGAGGGTGCTGGGGAGATGACCTTCCGCGCATCCGGCAAGCAAATCCTGAAAGCCGGCGAGCACTTCGCCGATGCTTCGACCGATGAAGCGGCGAGGGTGATCGTTGCCGCGCTGAACCTGCCCGCGACCCTCGAAGCGCGCGCCAGCCGTGCAAATCGCGCGGGAAACCGATCAGCCGCCCGCATTTACCGTGTCCTTGCCGATGATCTTCGGGCTGGGGTGATGGAGGAATAGGCTGTGAACGCGCCCACTCGTATCGAGCGGATTCCGCATTGGCCGCAGATGATGACGCGCAAACTTGCGGCTGACTACTGCTGCCTCTCGGAAGCGCAGTTCGAGCGGGAGATTATTGACGGCCGACTGCCCAACCCCGTCAAACTCGGCGGCCGCGATCACTGGCACCGACCGACGCTCGACCAGCACCTTGAGCGTATTGCCGGAGCAGCATATGACTGGCGCAAGGACAGCCCGCTCTATGCCGAAAGGTAATGACCTCCCCCATGTGAAACATGTGCGCTCGAAAGGGCGCGATTATTATTATTTTGACACTGGCGTCCGCAATGAGCGGGGAAAGCGCATCTTCAATCGCCTGCCGGATATCAAGGCCGCCGACTTCGGCGCCGTCTATGCGGCAATGAAGGCCGGCGTCACCCGCCGCGTTGATGTGTCGCCCCTCCTGACCGTTGGCAGTCTCATCCGCCACTATGAGCGCAGCCCCGAGTTCAGCCGGCTGTCGGACGGGACGCAGCGAACATATGGCTATGCGCTACGCAAGATCGAGGCGCAGATGGCGCGCGCACCGGTTGATGACGTGGAGCCTCGCGATTTGTCGGTCCTGCTCGCCAAGCTGGGCAACGCCGCAGGATCGGTGAACCTTACCCGCAGCGTGATGGCCGCACTCTATAAATGGGGCAGGAACAACCACCTCGTCAAAGCGACGACCGATCCGGTTGGCGACCGCGAAGCCGTCCCGATGGGAAGCCATGAACCCTGGCCCGTCGCTATTCTCGACGCGGCGCTGACGTGCGAGCTGCCGCGCGTCAAACTGGCGGTTCATTTGCTCTACTATACCGCCCAACGGATCGGCGATGTTTGCGCGATGCGCTGGGGCGATATTCGCGACGAGACCATATCCGTTGTGCAGCGCAAGACGGGCCGGGCACTCACCATTCAGATGCACCAATCGCTCTCGGATATGCTCGCGGCCACACCCAAGCGCGGGCTGACGATTCTGACGCGGGCGGATGGTGGCCCGGTCGGCGACGACGCGATCCGAAAAGAGATACAGTCCTTCACGGCCAAATATGGCGCGCGGCTCGTCCCGCATGGATTGCGAAAAAATGCTGTCATCGCGCTTCTGGAGGCGGGGTGCAGCGTTGCCGAAACCGCCGCCGTATCAGGCCAATCCTTCGCGATGGTCGAGTATTACGCGAAGCAACGCGACCAGAAAATTCTATCCTCCGCAGCCGTCCTGAAATGGCAGGAACGGAAATAGAACGGGAAAACTTTTTGGAAAACTCTCTTGAAAGGGGCGGGAAAGCGCCATGTCAGTAAACTGTAAGTTAACCCGACACGCAAGGGAAGGGGAAGAGCGCCGCCTTATACCAGTTCGCCGAAGTCCATCGCGTCCAGCAACGCCGCGCGGGCACGTCGGACGTCGCGGACCAGCGCCGCCGAAGCAAGGTCTCCCGGCGCGATCGCCTCGGGCCAATGCGCCGCGACCACCGCGGCAATACGGTCGAGCTTCGCCTCGTCGGCCAGAAAGCGCGGATCGACGGTTGCCGGATCGGCAACGACGCGCAGCCGCAGGCAGGCGGGGCCGCCGCCGTTCGCCATCGACTGGCGCACATCGACGGGCAGCAGCCTGCGGATCGGGCCGTTGCCGGCGACATGCGCCTCCAGCCAGGTCCAGACGCTCGGCGTCTCGCGCGCCTCGGTCGGCAGGACGAGTCCCATGCCGTCGCCTTCGGGCAGGCTGACGAGCTGGGCGTTGAACAGATAGGATCTGATCGCCTCGGGCAGGCTCACCGCGCTGGCCGGAACCTCGACGATTTCGACTTCGTGAAAGATGGCGCGGATTGCGGCATGCGCTTCCTCGCGGTTCTCGAACGCCGTTTCGTGCGTGAAGAGGACGCGCTCGTTGGCGACCGCGACGACGTCGTTGTGAAAGGCGCCGCCCTGGATCGCCATGTCCGACTGGCGAAGAAACAGCGTGCGCGCGGGATCGAGCCGGTGCCGTCGCGCGATCGCCTTCGATGCGTCGAGGTGCTGGCGCGCGGGAAAGCGGCCGCCGCCGATGCCATAGACGAAGATCTCCACCCCCGGCGCCCCATGCCCCGCGCACAGCCGCATATGGTTCGCCGCACCCTCGTCGCCGAACGGAGCCGGCACGGGACCGTGGACCGCGAAGGCCGGATCGGCGAAGGCAAGGCGAAGCTGCGCGAGCGTGCCCGGCCATTCGTGACTGCGGTGCGGCATGGTGACGAGGTTGGCGATGGTCAGATGGCATCGCCCGTCGTCGCTATCGGGCGCCGGCGACACGGTTGCGGCGTTGGCGGCCCACATCGACGAGGCGGACCACGCCTGTGCGCGCAGGTGCGGCTCGACCTCGTCGAGCGTGGTGGCGAGCGTTTCGAGCCACGCCGCGTCGGGCCGGTCGAGCGGCATGAAATATCCCTGCGGCAGGCCGAGCGCCAGATTGTGCCGCATCTTCTCGATCCCTTGCAGCGCCGCGGCGCGTGGCTGCGACACGTCGCCGGCATTGCTGGCCGAGGCGATGTTGCCGCGGCTGAGCCCGGCGTAATTGTGCGTGGGGCCGATGATGCCGTCGAAGTTGATTTCGGTGAGCATGGTTTTCTTTCCTGAGCCCCTCCCCTTCAGGGGAGGGATGCAGTTTCCTACTACCGCCCGATCCAGCTGATCTCGGCGCCTTTGCCGATGCCCAGCAGCCCCGCGCTTTTCGCATCGATCGTCCCATCCGCACCGACCTGTCCGAAGCAGCAGCGGAAATCGGCGAGGCGGCCGGTCGCGATCAGCGCGTCCTCGCCGCTCTCCGCAATTCCCGTCACCTCGACATGCCGCGCGTTCCGGATGCTCGCGACCTGATCGGTGCGCGCGGTCATCGTCGGGCCGCCGTCGAAGATGTCGATATAATTTTCGAAAGCGAAGCCTTCATTCTCCAGCATCCGCATCGCGGCGCGGCCGCTGGGATGCGGGACGCCGATCACCGATCGCGCGCTGTCGGGCAGCATCGCTATATAGACCGGATGCTTGGGCATCAGGTCGGCAATGAACTGGTTGCCGTGAACGGCGTTGAACTGGTCCGCCTCCTGAAAGCTCATCCCGAAGAATTTGCCCGCGACTCCGTCCCAGAAGGGCGAGCCGCCCGCTTCGTCGATCACCCCGCGCAATTCGGCGAGGATGCGATCGGCGAAACGCGCGCGATGCCGCGCGATGAACAGATAGCGCGACCGCGCGAGCAGCAGGCCGAGCCCGCCCGCGCGCGCCGCGGGGTGCAGGAACAGTCCGCCGACCTCGCTCGCGCCGTGCAGGTCGTTGCTCAGCATCAGCACCTGCGCGTGAAAGGTGCGGCCCAATTGCTCGCTATGCTTGCTGTCGGTGCCGATGCGATAGGAATAGAAGGGCCAGTGCTGCCCGACCTGCGCGAAAATCTGGCAGGTGCCGCGCACCTCGCCGGTTTCGACCTCTTCTAGCACCATCAGATAGAGTTCGTCGCCCGGCGCATCCTCCTCGCGCGCGAAACTCGCCTCGGCGCGTTCGAGCTTGGACCGTAGCGCCTGCCGGTCGGGGGGCAGGTTGGTGAAGCCGCCGCCCGTCAGCTTCGCCATTTCATAGATGCTCTGCAGGTCGCCCGGCTTTGCCGCCCGGATCAGATAATTCACGCTGTCCCCCGTTCCGCCAGTCTGAGCATGGTCAGCGCCGACAGCCGCGCGCGTTCGGGCAAACTGTCGACGATCAGAAATTCGTCGGCCGAATGGATGGCGCCCCCGCGCGGCCCCATCGTGTCGACCACGGGCACTCCGCAGGCGGCGATATTGTTGCCGTCGCACACGCCGCCCGTCGCCTTCCAGTCGATGGCGATCCCCAGCAGCGCGCCGCAATCGCGCACCAGTTCGAACAGCCGCGTTGCCGGCTCGTCGAGCGGCTTGGGCGGCCGGTTGAAACCGCCATGAAGGTGGCAATGCACGTCATGCTCCCGCGCCACCGCTGCCATGGCATCGCGCAGCGCCGCTTCGGCCGCCGCCATCGCATCGGGGGTCGCAGGGCGCATGTTGACGCGCAGGATCGCCTGATCGGGAACGACGTTATTCGGTCCGCCGCCGTCGATCTTCGCGGGGTTGACCTTGAGATCGGGCGATTTCAGCGCGTTCAGCCGGAGTGCGAGGTCTGCCGCGGCGATCAGCGCGTTGCGTCCCTCCTCGGGGTTGCGCCCGGCGTGCGCCGAACGGCCGTGGATCGACACCGAAAAATTACCGCTGCCCGGCCGTGCGCCGGCGAGCGTCCCGTCGGGAAGCGCGGGCTCATAGGTGAGCGCCGCCGCCTTGCCCTTCGCCAGTTCGGCGATCAGCGCGGCCGAGGCGTGGCTTCCCGTTTCCTCGTCGCTGTTGATCATCACGTCATAGCCGATGCGCGGGGCGAGCGGCGACGCTTCGAGCGCGGTCAGCGCCGCGAGGATCACCGCGATTCCGCCCTTCATGTCGGCGGTGCCGGGACCGTTCAACACGCCGGGTTCGCGCCATGTCAGTGACTGGAACGGGTGATCGGCCGGAAACACCGTGTCCATATGGCCGGTCAGCAGCAGTTGCACCGGCGCGTCGGGGCGCACGCGGACATGGAGATGATCGCCGCGCACGATCGTCTGGACCTGCCCCGCCGCGTCGAGGCTTTCGACAGGATCGGGCTCGACCAGCCGCACCGTGCCCGGCAGGACGGCAAAGGCGTCGGCGAGCATCCCCGCGATCGTCTTCAGCCCCGCCAGATTGCCGGTACCGCTGTTCACCGCCGCCCACGCCTCGACCGCGGCCAGCATCGGGGCATCGGCGGCGCGTTCGAGCGTCGCGATTTCGCTCGCAGTAAGGGCGATCATTGCATGCCTATAGCGGGGGGCGGGGGGCTTTTGCACCCCCAGCCTGGCATTTTGTCGGCACGATACCGTAAGTCACTGATGCCCAATAATCCTGCCAGTAGAGCCTCCAGGGAAGCCGACTGCCGATCGTGCCATTAACCAAAATTTGGTGGCCGCCTCGCTACGCGGTGCGGACCAATGGTGAGTGGGTCGATGACAGCTGCTTTCGTGCTTGGCATAAACATGGCCGTTGCGGGCATCTTTGCCGTGGCCTTCACCGTTGTCGCGGCGACGAACCGGAGCGCGTGCGGCGCATGGTGGCTGGCGCTCGGTTGCGGCGTCGGAATCGTCAACGCCGGCCTCGAATTCCTGCTCCGGCAACAGGCCGATCCGGTGCCGGTCAGCATCGCCATCTTCCTCGTTTTCCTTTCCGCGCTCAGCTTCGCGCTGATCGGGGTCGCGCGCCATTACCGCGTCGAGCCGCCGTGGACCGCGATGGCCGCGATCTGGATTGTCACGGTCCTGTTGGTGCCGGTCGTCTTCAGCATGACCTATGGCTCGCTGTCGCGGCTGGTGCTCTACCAGCTTCCCTATTTCGCCATGCAAGCGCTCTTCGGCATCATGATCTGGCGCTCGGGGCGCCGGCAACCGCTCGATCTGCTGCTCGTCGTGTTGCAGGCGGTCGGGGCGACCCTTTACCTGCTCAAGCCGCTGTTCGCGATGTTGGTGGGGACGGCCCGCACGCCGCAGGATTATATGGCGACGACTTATGCCGCGATCTCGCAAAGCGGCAGCGTCGTGGTGCTGATCGCGACCGGTCTCGTCATGCTGCTGGTGACCATGCGCGACACGACGGCCGAGATGATCGCCCGCTCGGAAACCGATCCGCTATCGGGCGTCTTCAACCGCCGCGGTTTCGAACGCCATGCCGAAGCGGCGCTTGCGCGGGAGGGCAAAGCGGCGCTGATTGCAGCCGACCTCGACCATTTCAAGCAGATCAACGACAGTTTCGGCCATGCCGCGGGCGATGGCGTGATCGCGCACTTCGCCGCGATGCTGACCGAAGCCGCTCCATCCGAAGCAATCGTCGGCCGCGTCGGGGGCGAGGAGTTCGCCGTGCTGCTGCCTGCCGCGCTGCTGTCCGACGGGCGCCTCTATGCCGAGGCGGTGCGCGCCGCCTTTGCGTCGGCGGAATTGCCCGTGCTCGGCGTCGACCGCCGTTTCAGCGCGTCCTTCGGCGTTGCCCAATGGATGCCGCCGGAGACTTTGCCCGACCTGCTCCATCGCGCCGACACGGCGCTTTACCGGGCAAAGTCGGGCGGTAGGAACCGGGTCTGCGTTGCGCTGGGCGATCTGCCGCCGACGCCGGTGCGCGGCGCCGCCTGACCGGCGTCGGCACCCTCCCATCCCTTTTCTTTCGACCCACCGCCCCATTGCCAAGCCCCGCCATTCGCGCCATAGGGCGGCGGCCCTTTCCTCCCCGGGTCCACTGGCGCGTTCGCGCCGACCAAAGGGTGCTTGCATGACTGATTTTCTCGATCGCCACGGCCTTTCCGTCGATTCGCGTCTGGCCGATTTTCTCGAAACCCGGGCGCTGCCGGGAACGGGGCTCGATCCCGATCGCTTCTGGGCCGATTTCGCGGCGCTGCTCGGCCGGTTCGCGCCCGAGAATGCCGCGCTGCTCGCCAGGCGCGAGGATTTGCAGGCGAAGATCGATGCCTGGCACGACGCCCGCAAGGGCGAAGCGCACGATCCCGCCGCCTATCAGGCATTCCTGCGCGAGATCGGCTATCTCGTTCCGGAGCCAGCGCCATTTCAGGTCGGCACCGCGAATGTCGATCCCGAGATCGCGACCATGGCCGGCCCGCAACTCGTCGTTCCCGCGCTCAACGCGCGTTTCGCGCTGAACGCTGCCAATGCGCGCTGGGGCAGCCTCTACGACGCCCTTTATGGCACCGACGCGCTCGACGCGCCGGCGGCGAAGCCCGGCGGCTACGACCCTGAGCGCGGCGCGGCGGTGATCGCGCGCGCCAAGGCCTTCCTTGACGAAGCCGTGCCGCTCGCCGCCGGTTCGTGGGCCGACTGGCAGGGCGGGGAACCGCAACTCGCCGACCCCGCGCAGCTTGTCGGCACGCGCGACGGCGGCATCCTGCTGCGGCACAACGGTCTGCACATCGAACTGGTGATCGACCCCGCCAGCCCGATCGGTCGCACCGACCCGGCGGGAATCGCCGACGTAGTGATCGAGGCCGCGCTGACGACGATCATCGACCTCGAGGATTCGGTCGCCGCGGTCGATGGCGAGGACAAGGTGCTCGGCTATGCCAACTGGCTCGGCCTGATGCGCGGCGACCTCGTCGAAAGCTTCGACAAGGGCGGCCGGACCGTCACCCGCGCGATGGCGCCCGACCGCGAATGGACCGCGCCCGACGGCACCGCCTTCACGCTGCATGGCCGCGCGGTCCTGTTTGTGCGCAACGTCGGTCATCTGATGACCACCCCGATGATCCGCCTGCCGGGCGGCGGCGAGGCGCCGGAGGGGATTTGCGACGCGGTGATCACCAGCCTGTGCGCGCTGCACGACCTCAAGCAGCTCGGCACGCTGCGCAACAGCCGCGCGGGCAGCGTCTATATCGTCAAGCCCAAGCAGCATGGGCCGGAGGAATGTGCCTTCACCGACCGCCTGTTCGACGCGGTCGAGGACATGCTCGGTCTCGCGCGCCACAGCGTGAAGGTCGGGGTGATGGACGAGGAGCGCCGCACCAGCGCCAATCTTGCCGCCTGCATCGAAGCGGTGAAGGATCGCATCGTCTTCATCAACACCGGCTTCCTCGACCGCACCGGGGACGAGATCCACACCTCGATGCACGCCGGCCCGATGATCCCGAAGGGGGAGATGAAGGCGAGCGACTGGATCGCCGCCTACGAGGATCGCAACGTCCGCATCGGCCTCGCCTGCGGCCTGTCGGGCAAGGCGCAGATCGGCAAGGGCATGTGGGCGATGCCCGACATGATGAAGGCGATGCTGGAGGCGAAGATCGGCCATCCGAAGTCGGGCGCGAACACCGCCTGGGTGCCGTCGCCGACCGCCGCGACGCTCCACGCGCTCCACTATCACGCCGTCGACGTGTTCGCGCGTCAGAAGGAGATCGCGGGCGAGGCGGTGCCGCCGCTCGACCGCCTGCTCGCCATTCCCGTCGCCACCGGCCGCAACTGGAGCGAGGCGGAGGTGACGCGCGAGCTCGACAATAATTGCCAGGGCATCCTCGGCTATGTCGTGCGCTGGATCGACCAGGGCGTCGGCTGCTCGAAGGTGCCCGACATCGACGACGTCGGCCTGATGGAGGATCGCGCGACGCTGCGGATCAGCAGCCAGGCGATCGCCAACTGGCTGCTCCACGGCGTCTGCACCGCCGATCAGGTCGATGCCGCGCTCGCGCGCATGGCAAAGAAGGTCGACGCGCAGAATGCCGGCGACCCGCTCTACGAAACGCTGACGCCCGACGGCATCGCCTGGCGCGCGGCGCGGGCGCTGATCTTCGAGGGCACGGTCCAGCCGTCGGGCTATACCGAGCCGCTGCTGCACAGCTTCCGGCAGGCGAAGAAGGCGGCGTAGCGCAGCGTTGACCTTCAGGGTGACGAAGATTTGAATGTGGGGGTGAGTCCTGTAGGGCTTCCGTCTCATTCATTCGATGGAGTTTCCCATGCAGATCGCGGTGCTGACGTTCGACGGCTTCAACGAACTGGATTCGTTCATCGCCGCCGCGATCCTCAACCGGCTACGCGGACAGGGATGGGCGGCGCATATTACGGCACCGACGGCGCGCGTGACCTCGATGAACGGCGTCGCGATCGACCGGCAGAAGCCGCTGGAATATGCTGAAGAGGCCGATGCCGTCATCGTCGGCAGCGGCGTCCGCACGCGCGAAATCGCGGCCGATCCGGCGATCCTCGACCGGATCCGGCTCGATCCGGCACGCCAGCTTGTCGGCGCGCAATGCTCGGGGACATTGCTGCTCGCGAAGCTGGGACTGATCGGCGATCTTCCCGCCTGCACCGACCTGACGACGAAGCCCTGGGTGATCGAGGCGGGGGTAGAGGTACTCGACGCGCCCTTCGTCGCGCACGGCAATGTCGCGACCGCGGGCGGCTGTCTCGCCTCGCAATATCTCGCTGCGTGGGTCATCGCGCGCCTTGCGGACGAAGCCGCAGCGGAGGAGGCGCTCCACTATGTCGCGCCGGTCGGCGAGAAGGCGCTTTATGTCGAGCGCGCGATGGCGGCTGTCCGGCCTTTTCTGCGGCATGGTGTCGTCGCGGCCGCCTGATCTTCAAATCGCCTGGCCGCGCGGCTATGGGCGTCGGCCATGAGCTTCACCGTCGCCGCCCTCTATCGCTTCGCGCCGTTCGACGATCCCGCCGCGTTGCGCCAGCCCTTGCTGGAGCTTTGCGCCGCCAATGGGGTCATGGGCACGCTGCTGCTGGCGCGCGAAGGCATCAACGGGACGATCGCGGGCAGCGAAACCGGTATCGCCGCGGTCGTCGCGCATATCCGCGCGCTTCCCGGCTGCGCTGACCTCGACGTCAAATATTCGATGGCGGCGGCGATGCCCTTCGGGCGCCTCAAGGTCCGGCTGAAAAAGGAAATCGTGACGATGAAGGTGCCGGGAATCGACCCGGCGCGCGAGGTCGGCGCCTATGTCGATCCCGCCGACTGGAACGCGCTGGTCGACGATCCCGACACGGTGCTGATCGACACGCGCAACGATTTCGAGGTCGGCTACGGCAGTTTCGACGGCGCGATCAACCCGCGCACCCGCAGTTTCGGCGATTTTCCCGACTGGTGGCGCGCCAATGCCGATCGCTTCGCGGGCAAGCGCGTCGCGATGTTCTGCACCGGCGGGATTCGCTGCGAGAAATCGACCGCCTTCCTGAAGCGCGAGGGCGTCGCCGACGTGGTCCATCTGAAGGGCGGCATCCTCGCCTATCTCGAACAGGTGCCCGAGGCGGAGAGCCGCTGGCACGGAAACTGCTTCGTCTTCGACGAGCGCGTCGGCGTCGGCCACGGGCTGGTGGAGATGGGGGAGAAGGCGTAGAGATGCGCGCGATTTGGCGTGGACATGTGCGGGACACGGCTTCAGGTCAATCCTTGCAGCCTCTTTCGACCATGTTAGGTTGTTTAGATGGAAATGATCGAGCTAAGCAAGTCGAAGCCGTCGGTTCGTGAACGGGCGGATGCCATAAAATCCTTCCGCTGCAAGAATCTGATCGCCGTTATCGAAAGCCCGTCCGACATCCGGAATATCGGGACCGTCATTCGCAATGTGAACGCGCTTGGCGTCGAAAAAGTCTATATCGTCGATCCGCGCAAAGCCCTTCCGGAGGATTGGCAGGACATGCGCTCGCGTAAGTCGCTCTCCCAGACTTCGGTGTCTGCCGTCAAATGGACTTTCGTCAAACGCTTCGACAGCACGGCCGAATGCCTCGATCACCTGGAAAAGCAGGGCTTTGTTTCAGTTGCGACCTCGCCCCAAGTAAAGGGAAAGAAAAGCGTTTATCTTCATGAAGGCGATTACACCCGGCATACCAAGCTCGCCGTGTGGTTCGGTAATGAAAAACGTGGGATCAGCGACATCGCGGTAGAGCGTAGCGAGATGTGCATCGCGATCCCGATGTTCGGCATGATAGAGAGCCTCAACCTTGGAACCAGTTCTGGCATCGTCCTTTACGAGGTGACGAAACAGAGGCGCGAGTATCAAAGTCGCTATCGACGAAGCCGGTTCAAAGGGGAACGAGGCACCCCTCTTCCCACGGTCATGCCTCTGGTGCTGGCTGACGAAGCTGCCGATCCGACGGCTTGATCGGGCCGCGGCTCTGGAAGAATTTTGCCGTGGCCGGCCTTCCGGCTCCATGAATGGTCGCGAGGCCGGGCAACGTCCCTTTCCGTCAATCCTTACCTCACCCCACCGCACGCGCCGCGCCATATTCGATCCAGCCGAACGGGCGCGGGGTCTTGGGCATATAGTGCGCGGCCTGTCGATCGACCGCAAAGCCGGCCTTGGCATAGGCGTCGGAAATCGGCCGCGTCAGGTGGCAATTGCCGCCGATGCGCTTCCACACCGGCTCGATCCGCCGCTGCCATTTCGCGACCCCCGCGTCGGGTGCGCCGCCATGTTCGAGGAACAGCGCGGTGCCACCGGGTTTCAGAACCCGGCGAATCTCCGCCAGTACCGCCGCCTGATCAGCGACCGAGCACAGGGTGAAGGTGGTGACGACGGTGTCGAAGCGTCCGCTGTCGAAGGGCATCGCCTCGCCGACCCCGCCCGCGATCGTCGCCTCGATCCCGCGCTCCTGCGCCGCGGCGCGGCTCATGGCGAGCAGCTCGGGCGACGGGTCGAGGCCCGTGAAGCTGGAGACCCGGCTCCAATCATAGAATTCCATGTTGATGCCGCCACCGCAGCCGAGTTCCAGCACGTCGCCCGACGCGTTCGGGACGACCTTGCTGCGCGCCTTCATGATCTGACCCTGCGAACAGGCGCAGCGGATCAGGCGCGGTACGGCGTGACGGTCCCACCAGCTAGCCATTGTCTCTCTCCCCTTGGCGCGCAGCCTGTCCCTTGCTAGCGCGCTTGGCAACACCCATCTGACCGGGCGGTTCGATTGTCGAAGAGACGGTCGAAACGCTCATCGATCACGCAGCAACAGGACGATCATGCCCACCACTCACCACACCAAGATGCTCATCCTCGGCTCGGGTCCGGCGGGCCTGTCGGCCGCCATCTATGCCGCGCGTGCCGGGATGCAGCCGATCGTGGTCCAGGGGCTCCAGCCCGGCGGCCAGTTGACCATCACCACCGACGTCGAAAATTATCCCGGTTTCGCCGAGGTGATTCAGGGCCCCTGGCTGATGGAACAGATGACCGCGCAGGCGGTCCATGTCGGGACCAGCATGATCTGGGACACGATCGTCGACGTCGACCTGTCGCAACGCCCCTTCCGGCTCATCGGTGACGGCGGCGACGTCTATGTCGCCGAAACGCTGGTGATCGCGACCGGCGCGCAGGCGAAATGGCTGGGAGTTCCCGGCGAGCAGGAACTGGGCGGCAAGGGCGTGTCGGCCTGCGCGACGTGCGACGGCTTCTTCTATCGCGGCAAGAAAGTGGTGGTGATCGGCGGCGGCAATACCGCGGTCGAGGAGGCGCTCTACCTCACCAACCACAGCGACGACGTGACGCTGATCCACCGTCGCGATTCGCTGCGCGCCGAAAAGATATTGCAGGACCGGCTGCTCGCCAATCCGAAGATCAAGGTCATCTGGAACAAGAAGGTCGATCGCTTCGTCGCGGGCGAAGGCGCCGCGGGGCTGGTCGGTGTCGACCTGATCGACACCGTCACCGGCGAAGCGAGCCACGAGCCCACCGACGGCGGCTTCGTCGCGATCGGGCACAAACCCTCGACCGAATTGTTCGTCGGCAAGCTGCCGCTCGACGATGACGGCTATCTGCAGGTGACGCCCGGCACCTCGCTGACCGCCGTTCCCGGCGTCTTCGCGGCGGGCGACGTGACCGACAAGGTCTACCGCCAGGCGGTGACCGCGGCAGGCATGGGCTGCATGGCCGCCCTCGACGCCGAACGCTTCCTTGCCGAGGCGGAGTATCGCGCCACGGTGGATGCGTAAACGGAGCCCGAACGGAGAGGCTTCGGTCAAAGCTGACATTCAGATTTCGTCGGCACCCTGAACTTGTCTGGTGTTTATACCCCTGAGACAGGGACGTTGGTGATCCCCGGCGAAAGCCGGGGTCCATGCGAGGCAGGCGCACGTAGCTGGACCCCGGCTTTTGCCGGGGAACGGTTACCTGTCGACGCTGGCCATGGAAGCTGAAACGAGTTCAGCATGACGATTTTGGAACGGGCAGTTCCTTGTCCCGAACCGGACGTCAGCCCAGTCTTTCCAATATCCGTGTCGCCAGCCAGTCGCCATCCGCACCCGCAAAGCTGTGTGATGCGCTGTCGAGCCGTTCGACCGGCAGCGCGTCCGGCCTGCAATTCTCCGCAAATGCCTGTGCCGTCCGGTCGCCCGTGGCGAGCAGGATCGTGGCGGGGCAGGGAAGCGCCGCCATCGCCTTGTCGAGCCGCGCGGCAAGGCTGTCGGGAGCCGTTTCCGGCTTCCGCCTGCCGAGCGCCGACAGGCCGCGCGCCAGCTTGCGAAGATCGATCTCGCCCTTCACCAGCCTGAGCAGGCTTTTGGGGTCTTTCAGCCGCGACAGATAGCGCGCCCGGATCGCCGCCGCCGGCGGCAGCGCCGGTTCGGCGTCCGCTTCGTCGTCGGCTTCCGCATCATAGGTCCACGGGTTGGCAAGGATCAGCGCGTCGAGCGGCAGCGGCTGATGGAGCAGCAGCGCGCTCGCCGCGTCGCAATTGCCGAAGGCGACGATCCGCGCGACCTGCGGCGCCGCGGTGCGAAAGGCGGCGATGGCGGCGGCGATGTCGGGGGCGCTCGACTCGAAGCCGCCGTTATCGTCCTCGCTGTCGCCGATGCCGCGGCGGTCGAAGCGAAAGACCGGATGACCGGCGTCGGCAATCCGCCGCGCGAGTATCGCCATGCCGCGATGCGCGCCGCTGCGGATTTCGTTGCCGCCCGACACGATCAGCAGCCCGCTCGTTCCCGGCGCGTCGTCGAGCGTCGCAGCAAGCGCCGCACCCTCGCAGGCAAAACTCAGCTGATGCCGCATGCCGCCCCCCAGGCCGCGATGTCGGCGGCGATCGCGTGCGCCATCGCGGCATCCTCGCCCGGCTCGGCGCGCAGCCACAATGGCGTGCCCGGCAGCGCGCCATCGCCGCTGCCGAGTGTGAGGCTGCGCAACGGCGCGACCGCCTGGACCTCGGCGCCGCCAAGCTGGGCGATCATCGCGGGCGACAGCAGATTGCCTGCGAGCAGCAGCGGGGCATTGCGCGCTTCGGCTTGCAGGTTTTCGAGCGACGAGGATTTTCCAGCCTCGCGGTCGGCACTGACGCGCGCGCGCAGCAGCGTGCGGAGCAGTGACGCGCCGGCGACCGGGGCCAGCCGCCAATGGGCCGCGGCCTTGGCGCGATGATCGACCAGGCAGCCGCCGCGCAGCGACGCGACGATCAGCGGGCCGTCGATTCGCTCTGCGACCGCGGCCAGCGCTTCGATCCAGCGCGCCAGATCGACCTCGACGAGCGGGGTCAGGCTTTCATTCTGTCCGGGCAGGTCGGGCAGCAGCGCGGCGAATCCGTCGGCCGCCAGCGCGCGCATCGCCAGCACCAGCGTGCGGCGCGTGCGGTTCGCTTCCTCGAATAGCGGCGGGACGAACAGGACGGTCGCGCGCGGCGTTCCGGCGGGGTCTATGCGCAGCCGATGACCGTCCATGCGCCCCCGCCTATCCTATGAACCTCGAACCTTGCGCTCGGCAAAGGCGAGCAGGTGGCCATAGGTTTCGAATATCTCGCCGTCGATCTCGTCGTCGTCGATCAGGATGCCGAGGCGATCTTCCATCTCGGTGAGGACGGTCGCGACCGCCATCGAATCGAATTCGGGCAGTTCGCCGAACAGGCCGCTGTCGGCGGTTAGCGCGGCGGCGCGCTCTTCGCCCAGGCCGAGGATGTCGGCGAGCAGGGCGCGAAGTTGGGTATCGACGGGTTCGGTCACGATCCTGATCCTCATTCGCGCCCGAGGACCGAACGCGCAAAAGCCTTGAGTCCCGGTCCCCATGCCGCGATGCGCGCCGGATTGAAAGCCTCGATATGCCACAGCGGTTCGTGCCGGTTCATCCAGTCGCGCTTGTAGGCGTCGTTGCCGGTGCCGAAATCGACCCGGCACACGCGGTCGACTTCGATGACGTGGCGGAACAGCGCCGCCGACAGCAAGGTCCCCGGCGACGCTTTCAGGCTGTCCTCGACATGCGCGAGCTTGTGGATGAAGGCAGTGCCGTCCTCGACGGTCCAATATTGCGCGGCGACCGGCGCGCCCTCGATGCGCGCGAGCCCCATGCGAAAGGTACCGCGCGCGCTTTCGGCCTCGGCAAAGGCGCGCAGCAGCGCGGGGTCGCCTTCCTCCGGCTTCCAGCTCGCGGCGTATATCGCTTCATAGGCCGCCCACGCGTCGGCGTCGAAGGCGGTGAACAGTTCGATGTCGACCACGCCCTTCTTCGCCTTGCGCCGGACGGTGCTGCGCAGCGCGCCGGGGCGGCTCTCCCACCAGCCGTCATGATCGAGACCCGACAGGTCGAGCCAGTGCCGGTCGCCTTTCGGGCCGGCCTTCACCCACCAGCCCGCCGAGCGCAACGCGGAGGCGACGGCCTCCTGTTCGGCATCGGGAACGGGGTAGAGGGTCAGCCGCACGGCGCGCCGGCGCAGCGCCGCGAACAGGTCCGCGAGCGCCGCCGGGCGGTCGCCATCGCCGGTGTAGAGCGGCCGGATCGCGAAGCTGTACCAGTTGGTCAGCCCGGCATAATGGCCCGGCCGTTCGATGCGCAGGGGCAGGAGGGCGTGCGTGTCGCCGGCCGTGCCGCGCGCGTCATGGCGTCCCGCACCGGCAAAGCCATGCGCCGCGAGCAGATCGAACCACTCTTCGCGGTCGAAGGGCGAGGCGAAGCCAGCGCCCCGCGCCGGGGGGCGTTTCGCATCATTAGCGGGATGTTCACCGTTCCCTTGCATGGTCGCGCGCTCTATCACCCGTCTCCTAACAGCCGATGACCAAGATCGAAAATCCTCCGTCGCATCCGATCGACCATCTCGCGCTGCGCGGCGTTCCCGACGCGCCCGCGCTGCTGATCGGCGAGCGCGTCCTGTCCTTCGCCGACTTCGATGCCGGGGTCGGGCGGCTGGCCGCCTGGCTGCGCGAGCGCGCGGGCGGTCCGGGCGAGCGCGTCGCAAGCTGGGGCGCGAAGACGCGGGCGATCTGCCTGATGCCGCTCGCCGCGGCGCGCGCCGGGCTGATCCATGTGCCCGTCAACCCGCTGCTCAAGGGACCGCAGGTCGCGCATATACTGGCCGACAGCGGTGCGACGCTGCTCGTCACCAACGCGCCGCGCGCCGACATGCTCGGCGACGGCCGGCCGGCGGATTGCGCGTTCGAGGATCTGAAGGCCGCCGAAACGGCGATCGATTCGGACGGGCCGGCGCTGCCGCCCTCGCGGGCCGGAACGGACGAACTGGCCGCGATCCTCTACACCAGCGGATCGACCGGGCGTCCCAAGGGCGTGATGCTGAGCCACGCCAACCTGTGGCTGGGGGCAGAGAGCGTCGCCTCCTATCTGAAGATCGCGCCCGACGACCGCGTGCTTGCGGTGCTGCCGCTCAGCTTCGACTATGGCCAGAACCAGCTTCTTTCGACCTGGTACGCGGGCGGGGCGGTCGCGCCGCTCGACTATCTGACCCCGCGCGACGTGGTGAAGGCCGTGGCGCGATACCGCGCAACGACGCTGGCGGGGGTGCCGCCGCTGTGGGTGCAACTCGTCGAAAGCGACTGGCCCGCCGATACTGCCGCCCTGCTGCGCCGCCTGACCAACAGCGGCGGCGCGCTGACCCCGACGCTCATCGATGCGATGCGCGACACCTTTCCGAATGCCGCCATCTACCCGATGTACGGACTGACCGAGGCGTTCCGGTCGACCTGGCTCGACCCGGCGCTCGTGGCGTCGCATCCGACCTCGATGGGCCGCGCGATCCCCCATGCCGAAATCCTGGTGTGCCGCCCCGACGGCAGCGTGACCGACGACGACGAGCCGGGCGAACTGGTGCATTGCGGACCGCTCGTCGCGCAGGGTTACTGGCGCGACGCCGAACGCACCGCAGAGCGTTTTCGCCCCGCACCGCCGGCCTCGCGCCATGGCGGCATCGCGGTCTGGTCGGGCGACACCGTGCGCCGCGATGCCGAGGGCCTGCTGACCTTCGTTGGCCGCGACGATGCGATGATCAAGACTGCGGGCAATCGCGTCAGCCCCACCGAGGTCGAGGATGCGGCCGTCGCCTCCGGCCTTGTTTACGAGGCGGTCGCTTTCGGCATCCCCGATGCGCGGCTCGGCGCCGCGATCGTGCTGATCGTGCGCGGCAGGGGGGGCGATGCGGATCGTGACGGGCTGGCGGCGTGGCTGCGCCAGACGCTGCCCAACTTCATGCAGCCGCAGACGATCGAGTGGCGCGACACTCTGCCGCGCAATCCCAACGGCAAGCTCGACCGCGTCGCGATCGCTGCGGACTGGACGCGGCAGGTGGCGGCATGAAGCCGCACGGCCCGATCCCGCCCGGCTTCGCCGCCGACGCCGACGGCATGCTGCTGATCGGGGGCGCGCGCGCGGACCGGCTTGCCGATGCTGCGGGCGACACGCCGCTGTTCGTCTATGTCGGCGCGCTGCTGGCGGCGCGGATCGCCGAATGGCGCGCCGCATTTCCCGAAACGGTGCAGCTTCACTATGCCATGAAGGCGAACCCCTATCCGCCATTGCTCGCCTTCATGGCGGAGCGGGTCGACGGGTTCGACGTCGCCTCGGGCGGCGAATTGCGGGCCGCGCTGGCGAGCGGCATGGCGGCCGAACACATCAGCTTTGCCGGACCCGGCAAGCGCGACCGCGAACTGGAAGCGGCGATCGCGGCGGGCGCGACGCTCAACCTCGAA
The DNA here is from genome assembly GCF_001725095.1 of Sphingopyxis sp. SCN 67-31. NCBI lineage: Bacteria > Pseudomonadati > Pseudomonadota > Alphaproteobacteria > Sphingomonadales > Sphingopyxidaceae > Sphingopyxis > Sphingopyxis sp. SCN 67-31. Next base: position 24,319 of record NZ_MEFH01000060.1, read on the forward strand.
TCGGCGGGCGAGGCGACCCGCGCGCTCGCTGTCGCCGCGCGGCTCGGCATCACGCCGCGGCTGGCGGTGCGGGTCAATCCCGACTTCGACCTCAAGGGATCGGGGATGAAGATGGGCGGCGGCGCCAAGCCGTTCGGCGTCGATGCGGCGGAGGTCCCGGCGCTGGTGCGGCGGCTGATCGACGCCGGTGCCGATTGGCGGGGTTTCCACATTTTCGCCGGATCGCAGGCGCTGGACGCCGCCGCCATCGCGGAGACGCAGGGGCAGACGGTGGCGCTCGCGGCGCGGCTGGCGAACGACGTCGGTGCGCCGCCGCCGCTCGTCAACATCGGCGGCGGTATGGGCGTGCCCTATTTTCCCGGCGATACCGCGGTGGATGCTGTGGCGGTCGGCGCCGCACTCGCCGATACGCTGGCGGCGCGCGATCCGGTGCTGGCGACCAGCCGCTTCGCGATGGAACTTGGCCGCTGGCTCGTCGCCGAAGCCGGCGTCTACCTGACGCGGATCGTCGATCGCAAGGTCAGCCACGGCGAAACCTTCCTCGTCACCGATGGCGGACTCCACCATCAACTGGCGGCAAGCGGCAATTTCGGCACCGTGATCCGGCGCAACTATCCGATCGCGCTTGCCAACCGCTTCGGCGGCGAGCCGGCCGAGACGGTGTCGGTAGTGGGCTGTCTGTGCACGCCGCTCGATCGGCTGGGCGATCAGGTTGCGCTACCCGCGGCACAAGTCGGCGATCTTGTTGCGCTTTTTCAGGCGGGCGCCTATGGCGCCACGGCGAGCCCGGCAGCTTTTCTCGGCCAGGGACCGGCGCGCGAAATGCTCGTCTAGACGGCGATTTCTGTTCCGAACAGGGACAGTTTGCGACAAGCGCGGCGCGAACCTACCCCAATACTAACGGTATGTTCACCCTTTTCGAGCATGGCTGACCCCGACGCAATGGATGTCATTGCGGGTTCCGGCGCGTTTCCGGGCCCGCGAGGGCGCCCGGCTATGCGAAAGGTGATATGAACATGCGATCCTTCCCCTCGCTCCGCGCCGCCCGCGCCGCGCTGGTTTCCGGCATCGCCGCGACCGCGCTGACCGGCTGCATGAGCGCCGGAACCGCGCCGCAATTGCCGAGCGCCAATTTCGTCGCGAACCAGGAAGGGCCGGGCGAGGAATATATCATCGGGCCGCTCGACGAACTGCAGATTTTCGTGTGGCGCAATCCGGAACTCGGCGGCAAGGTCCAGGTGCGTCCCGACGGGCGGATCACGACGCCGCTGATCACCGACATGCCCGCGGTCGGCAAGACGCCGACGATGCTTCAGCAGGACATCAAGCTGGCGCTCGGCCAATATATCACCGACCCGATCGTCAGCGTCATCGTCACCAGCTTCAACAGCACCTTCTCGCAGCAGGTGCGCATCGTCGGCGCGACGGAGAAGCCGGCGTCGATTCCCTATCGCGCCAACATGACCGTGCTCGACGCGATGATCGCCGTCGGCGGTCTCGGCGAATATGCCGCGGGCAACAAGGCGCGGCTCGTGCGCTACGATAAGGGAAGCGGCAAGCAGCACGAATATGCGCTGCGCCTCAACGATCTGATCAAGCGCGGCGACATCAAGGCCAATGTGAAGCTTCAGCCGGGCGACGTCATCATCATTCCCGAAAGCATGTTCTGACATGGACGGCCGACCCTGCCCCCCGATCCGAAGGACTGAACCCCGGCGATGAATGGTCTATATGACGAACTGCGGTTGGCGCTGCACAGCGTCTGGACACGCCGGTGGCTGGTGCTGGGCGTCGCCTGGGGTATCTGCATCCTCGGCTGGCTCGCGATCGCCTCGATCCCGAATCGCTACGATTCGCGGGCGCGCCTGCTCGTCGACATCAACCAGATCCTGCCCGACGATACGACCGCCGGTTTCGGCGGCCGTCAGCGGATCGATCAGATTCGCGAGACGCTGACCAGCGCGCGCAACCTCGAAAAGGTCGCGGTGACGACGGGCTTGCTGCCCGTCGGCGCGGGCGAGCGCGAGCAGGCCGGGGCGGTCGGCATGTTGCAGAAGAGCATCAAGATCGTTCCGCAACAGGATAATATCTTTGAGATCACGTCGAGCGTCGCCGTCGGCAGCCTGTCGGATGCCGACAATGCCAAGCTGGCTTCGGGGGTACTCGACAGCCTGATAACCGTTTTCCGTGACGACCAGTTGCGCGGCGGGCGCATGAACGCGCGCGAGGGGCTGAAATTCCTCGATTCGCAGATCGCCGACCGGGAAAAGGCGCTGCGCGAGGTCGAGGGTCGGCGCGCGGCCTTCGAGGCGCAGAACATCGGGCTGATTCCCGCCGGCGCCGGCTCGCCCGCGCAGCGCGTCGAAGCGGCGCGCGCCGAACTTGGTCAGATCGACACGCAGCTCGTTGCCGCGCAGGCTGCGCTTGCCGCGACCAACGGCCAGCTCGCCTCGACCCCGGCGACGATCAACGTGCCGGGTCTCGGTGCCACCGGCGGCGGCGTCGCGCGCCAGCAGCTGGCGGGCGCGCAGGCCGAACTGTCGGCGATGCGCGCGCGCGGGCTGACCGATGCGCACCCCGACGTCGTCGCGCTCAAGAGCCAGATCGCCTCGCTGAAGGCGCAGGCGGATCGCGAAGGCAGCGGCGGAAGCGCCGGCAACGCGCAGAACCCGGCTTATGGTTCGCTCGCCGCCATGCGTGCCGAGCGGCAGGCCACCGTCAGCGCGCTGAGCGCGCGCAAGGCGCAACTGACCGCCGATATCGCCAGGATCACGTCGCAGCAGATCCAGAATCCCGGCATCGCGGCGGAATATGACCGGATCAACGGCGAGTATACCGCGCTCAAGGCACAATATGACAAGCTGCTCGGGCAGCGCGAGCAGGTGCGCCTCCGCGGCGACGTGCAGACGGAAACCGACGCGATCCGCGTCGAGCTGCTCGATCCGCCGACCAAGCCGACCAGCCCCGCCGCGCCCAATCGCCCGCTGTTCCTGACCGGCGTCCTGCTCGCGGGTCTTGCCGGCGGCATCGGCGTGGCCTTTGGCCTCGCGCAGGTCCGCACCAGCTACGCGACGGCGGGCAAGCTCGAACGCGCAAGCGGACTGCCGGTGATCGGCTCGATCACCGAGGTGGTGACGCCCGAACGGCATGTCGAACGACGCAAGCGATTGATGTGGCTCGCGGGCGGGGCGGGCGCGCTCGTCGGCCTCTACGCCCTGCTGCTCGTCGCCGAGTTCGTCCAGCGCGGCATGGTCGCGTGAGCGGGGAGAAGGACATGAACGACCAACGCCCCGTCAAGCGCCCGCCGTCGCTGCTCGAACGCGCCGCCGACATGTTCGGCCTCGACCCCGCGGCGAACGCGCCGACGATCGACGTATCGAAGCTGCCGCCCGAGCCCGAGAAGAAGAAGGCGAAGGCCCGGCCGGCGCCCGCCGCCGAAACGCCGCAGGCGGAGGCATTGCCTCCCGAAGCCGTGGTCGAGGCCGCCCCCGCGATCGATCCCGCGCCGGCGAAACCTTCGCCGCGCAAGGAGGTCGCCAAGGCCGCGCCCGCGGTCGTGCCGACGCGCCAGGGGACGATCGACCGCGAGCGGCTTGCCGCGCGCGGCATGATCGTGCCCGGCGCGCCCGTCACCGGGATCGCCGAGGAATATCGTATCGTGAAGCGCGAGTTGATCCGCAACTTCGCGGGAACGGCGAACCGCCCGGTCGTGCCGCGCGGCCACCGCGTGCTGATCGCTTCGGCCAATCCGGGCGAGGGCAAGACCTTCTCCGCGGTCAATCTCGCGCTCAGCCTCGCGGTCGAGGCCGATCATGACGTGCTGCTCGTCGATGCCGACATCGCGAAGCCGAGCGTGCTCGAAACGCTGGGGCTGGAGGATGGGCCGGGCCTGATGGACGCGCTCGCCGATCCGCATCTGACGCTCGGCGATTGCCTGATCCAGACCGACATTCCGGGGCTGAAGGTCATGCCTGCCGGAACGCAGCATACGCACGATACCGAACTGCTCGCCTCCGCGCGCACAGAGGCGCTGATCGCCCAGCTCGAAGCGGGTGCGCCGGGGCGCATCATCATCTTCGATTCGCCGCCGGTGCTGGCGGCATCGCCGGCCGCGGTGCTCGCCGGCCATGTGGGGCAGCTCATCATGATCGTGCGCGCCGACGAAACGCTCGAATCGGCACTGCGCGACGCGATCGGACTGATGGGCGCCTGCCCGCACGTTCAGTTGCTGCTCAACGGCGTCAAATATTCACCGGGCGGTCGCCGCTTCGGCACCTATTACGGACAGGGAGGCGCGTCATGATGCGCACAACCAGCTTGCGCCGCGTGGGCGCGATCGCAGCGCTGCTGCTCGCCGGCACCGCGACCGGTGCGCACGCGCAATTTTCGGGCGATGGCGGTCCGGAGGCGGACGAGGCCCCCGCTGCGCCTTCCGCAGCCGGCGCGGGTTCGCGGTCGCGCGGACAGAAGAAGGTCGACGTGTCGCCCTATCTCGAAATCGGGCAGGTGCTGACCGCCGAGCTCAAGGGCGGCGGCGACGTGCTGACCTACACGACCGTTGCGGCCGGGGTCGACGCCGCGATCGTCACCCGCCGCGCCGAGCTGGCGGCAACGCTGCGCTACGAGCATCAGTTCGCCGAATCGCGCGGCTACAGCGATCAGGATATCATCAGCGGTCTGGCGCGCGGGCGGCTCGAACTCGTGCGCGGCCTCAACCTCGAAGGCGGCGCGCTCGCGACGCGAACGCGTGCCGACGGGCAGGGCGCCGACAACGGCATCTTCAACGGCCGCGCCACGAACGTCGCAAACCTCTATTCATTCTACGCCGGCCCGACACTGGTGCAGCGCATTGGCGATCTCGACATCGGGGCCGGCTATCGCTTTGGTTACACCAAAGTAGACGTAGAGGCGCCCGCGCTACTGCCTGGCGGTGCTGCGCGGCAGAATGTCTTCGACAGCTCGACGAACCATGCGGCGTGGGCCAGCATCGGCCAGCGGCCGGGCAATCTGCCCTTCGGCTGGCAGCTTTCGGGCGGCTACGAACGCGAGGATGCAAGCCAACTAGACCAGCGCTTCGAAGGCAAATATGCGCGCGCCGACATCACCGTCCCGATCAGCCCGACCGTCGCATTGCTTGGCGGTGTCGGCTATGAGGACATCGAGATCGGTCAGCGCGACCCTGTGCTCGACACGAACGGCATTCCGGTTCTCGACGCCAATGGCCGCTACGTCACCGACAAATCGAGCCCGCGCCAGCTTTCCTTCGATACCGACGGGCTGATCTGGGACGCAGGCGTCATGTGGCAGCCGAGCCGCCGCACCTCGCTGACCGCGCGCGTCGGCCGCCGTTATGGCGATACCATTTATACCGGCAGCTTCACCTATCGTCCCGATCACGCGACGCTGGTGCAGGTCGGCCTCTATGACGGCCTTTCCAGCTTCGGACGCGGCCTGTCGGGCGGGCTTGCCGCGCTCCCGACCCAGTTCGACCCGTCGCGCAACCCGGTCGGTGGCGACATCAATCCCTGTGTCTTCGGCCAGCAGAGCGCCGGATGCCTCAATCCGCAGCTCGGCAGCGCAACGGCGTTCCAGTTCCGCAGCCGCGGCGTTCAGGCGATGTACTCTTCGCGCTACGGGCGTTGGACCTATGGCGTCGGTGTCGGCTATGACCAGCGACGCTTGCTGGCACCGGCACTGTCGGCGATCGCCGATTTCGACGGTGTGAAGGATGAAAGCTATTATCTCTTCCTGTCGGCGGGCCGCGAACTCGGCGCCGATGCAAGCCTCAGCCTTGCGGGTTACGTCAACTATTTCGACAATGGCGCGCCGGGGGCCGGCGATGTGCGGTCGGGTGGGGTTTCGGCGGCTTATTCGCGTAGATTCTGGCGCGGGTTGACCGGAACCGCGGCGGCGGCGCTGAATGCGTTCGACCAGGACGGCTTCAACAGCCAGCTTATCGGTTCGGCGCTCGTCGGCCTGCGCTATAATTTCTGATCCAGACTCCCGGGGATAGACGATGTACGATCAATTTTACGGCTTCAGCGGGCGTCCGTTCCAGCTTACGCCCGACCCGGCCTTCTATTTCGAGAGCGGCACGCACCGCAAGGCAATGTCGTACCTCGGCTATGGCCTGGCGCAGGGCGAGGGGTTCATCGTCATCACCGGCGACGTCGGCGCGGGCAAGACGACGCTGGTCGGCCACCTGATGAACACGATCGACGCCAACCGGCTGACCGCGGTCAAGCTGGTGTCGACGCAGGTCGAGGGCGACGATCTGCTGCGCCTGGTCGCCGAGCAGTTCGGCCTGGAGTGGGAAGGGCAGAGCAAGGCCGAACTGATCCGCGCGATGGAACAATATCTGCGCGAGCAGGCGCGCGCGGGCCGCCGCACGCTGCTGATCGTCGACGAAGGCCAGAATCTCGCCATCTCCGCGCTCGAAGAACTGCGGATGCTGTCGAACTTCCAGCTTGGCGGGCATTCGCTGCTCCAGATCTTCCTGCTCGGCCAGCCGGAGTTCCGCCAGACCCTGTTCCATTCGCCGACGCTGGAGCAGTTGCGCCAGCGCGTGATCGCGACGCATCACCTCGACCCGATGGAGCCCGAGGAGGTCGAGCCCTATATCCTGCACCGGCTGGGCAAGGTCGGCTGGACGGGCAACCCGAGCTTCAGCCCCGAGGCGTTCGAGCTGATCTTCGATTACAGCGGCGGCGTGCCGCGCAAGCTGAACGTGCTGGTCAGCCGCCTGCTGCTGTTCGGCGCGGTCGAGGAACTGAACCGGATTTCGGGGCATCATGTCCGCAGCGTGATCGCCGAGATCGAGGCCGACCGCGGCATCGACGAAGCGACGCTGGCGCCGGCGCCGGTCGAGGAGGTTGTGGAACTTGCCGCCGCGATGGCGCCCGTCGCCGCGCCCGCGGCGCCGACGGAATGGCCGCCGGCCGCGCCCGACGCGGCGCCCTTTGCCGCACCGGTCGCCGCCGATCCGCCGGCGGTCGATCCCGAGCAGCTTGCCGCCCTGCGCGAACAGATCGCGCAGCTCGAGGCACGCGTCTGCGAACAGGACGACGCGCTGCGCCGGGTGCTTGACCTGCTGATCGAATGGGTCGAGCGCGATCCCGAGAATGCGCCCAATCCGGCGCGGTCGCAGGTATGGGCGGCCTGACGCAGCCACGATTCCCGGCTATGGGTTTCATGAGGTGAAGAACGATGCGGAACGGCCTGTCGGTCGATGTCGAGGACTGGTTCCAGGTCGGCGCCTTTGAGCGCACGATCGACCGCGCCGACTGGCCGACGCTCGAATGCCGGGTCGAGGCGAATTGCGACGCGGTGCTGCAGATGTTCGCCGAAGCCGGCGTCCACGGCACCTTCTTCACGCTGGGCTGGGTCGCCGAGCGCTACCCGGCGCTGATCCGGCGGATCGTCGCGGCGGGACACGAACTGGCGAGCCACGGCTACGACCACAAGCGCGTCTTTCAGATGAGCGCAAACGACTTCGCCGCGGACCTGAAGACAGCGCGCGCGATCCTCGAGGACCTGGGCGGCGTCGCGGTGCGCGGCTATCGCGCGCCGAGCTTTTCGATCGACGCGCGCACGCCGTGGGCTCATCCGATCCTTGCCGAACAGGGCTATGCCTATTCGAGCAGCGTCGCGCCGGTCGTCCACGATCATTATGGCTGGCCGCAAAGTCCGCGCCACGCATGGCGGCCGGTCGCGGACAGCGAGCTTGTCGAATGGCCGGTGACGACGGCGCGCGCCTTTGGCCGCACGCTCGCGGCGGGCGGCGGCGGCTTCATGCGCCTGCTGCCCTATGGCTTCACGCGCTGGGCGATTCGGCGGATGAATGCCGAGGGGCATCCGGCCATCCTGTATTTTCACCCGTGGGAGATCGACCCCGGCCAGCCGCGCGTGACCGACGCGCCGCTGAAATCGAAGATACGACATTACAGCGGCTTGTCGGCCATGGCTGGCAAGCTGAAGCAACTGCTCGCCGATTTCGAATGGACGCGAGCCGATGCGCTGCTTCCCGCGCAGCAGGACCGCGCGCGGCCGTGGCGCGCCGCGGCATGAACGCCCCCACCCATCCAGCCGCAGCGCCGGGCGTTTCGGCCGCGCCGCTCAGCGAAGCGACGGCGTGGGACGCCTATGTCGCGGCGCATCCCGCCGCGACGCCTTTCCACAGCCGCATGTGGTGCGAGGCGGTGACCGCGGCGACGGGACATCGGTGCCACCTGGTCGCGGCGCGCGACGCGACAGGGGCGCTGACCGGCATCCTGCCGCTTCATCATGTCCGATCGGCGCTGTTCGGCCAAGCGCTCGTCGCGACCGGCTTTGCCGTCGATGGCGGGATATTGGCGGACGATGACGCCGTCGCGGCGACGCTGGCAGACGGGGCGGCCGATGTCGCGCGGTCGCTGGGCGTGGCTTCGGTCGAATTGCGCGGCGGCGTGCTGCCCATGGCGGAAGGATGGACGCGCGAGGATGGCGTCTACGCCGGTTTCGCGCGCGATCTGGCGGCCGACGATGCCGCAGAACTGCTCGCCATACCGCGCAAGCAGCGCGCCGAGGTGCGCAAGGCGCTCGAAAGCGGCCTGACCGTGACGACGGGCCGGGACGAAGCCGAACGGCGCGACCATTATCGCGTCTATGCGACGAGCGTGCGCAATCTGGGAACGCCGGTTTTCCCGAAACGGTTGTTCGACGCGGTGCTCGACGCCTTTGGCGACGATGCCGACATATTGACCGTGCGCGAGAATGGCCGCGCGGTGGCGAGCGTACTCAGCCTCTACTGGCGCGGCGCCGTAATGCCCTATTGGGGCGGCGGGCTGGCCGAGGCGCGGGCGCTGCGCGCGAACGAGCTGATGTATTATGCGCTGATGGGGCATGCGCGCGCCAAGGGGTGCACGCGCTTCGATTTCGGCCGCTCGAAAGTCGGCACCGGGCCGTTCGCCTACAAGAAGAACTGGGGGTTCGAGCCGCGACCGCTTGTCTATGCGCGCTGGCTGGCGTCGGGCGAGACGCCGCGCGACACCAATCCCACCAGCGCGAAATACCGATTGCAGGTCGATCTGTGGAAGAAGATGCCCCTGTGGGCCGCCAACCGCATCGGACCGCTGATCGCGCGGGGGTTGGGATAGATGCCTGCCCCTCGACGGCCTTTTCCCGATGGCTGAAATCCTGTTCCTGGTGCATCGCGCGCCGTGGCCGCCCGATCGCGGCGACCGGATCAGAAGCTGGCACATGTTCGAGGCACTGGCGAAATGGGCACCGGTGCATGTTGCCGCGCTCGCCGACGATGTGGCGGATGCAGCGGTGGCGCGTGAGAAAATGACCCCGCTTTGCAAAAGTTTGGCAATCGAGGTTCGCAAGGTGTCGCGACCGGTGGCGCTGGCGCAGGCCGTGCTGCGCGGCGAGCCGGTGTCGAACCGGCTGTTCCGCAGCAGTGCGCTTGCCGCGCATGTGCGCGGGCTTCTGGCGAGCGGCCGGGTCACGCATATCGTCGGCTTTTCGGGCCAGATGGCGCAATATCTGCCGAAGCGGTTCGACGGTCCGGTCATCATGGATTTCGTCGATGTCGATTCGGCCAAATTCGCCACTTACGCACAGCAGGACGCGCGCCAGCCGCTCCACTGGGTTCATGCGCGCGAAGCGCGGGTGCTCGGCGCCTATGAAGCCAAGGTCGCGCGCAGCGCCGATGCCAGTCTGTTCGTCAGCGAGGCGGAGGCGGCGCTGTTCCGCCGGCAAAGCGAGGTCGATGCCGACAAGGTGCACGCGGTCGAGAACGGTATCGACACCGATCGCTTCGACCCCGCGCTGCCGCTGGCCGAAGTCGGGGCGGGCGAGGGGCCGCTTGCCGTGTTCACCGGCCAGATGGATTATCGCCCCAATGTCGATGCGGTAAGCTGGTTCGCGGCCGATATCCTGCCGCTGATCCGACGGCGGCATCCGCAGGCGCGTTTCGCGATCGTCGGCCGGGCGCCGACCGATGCGGTGCGCGCGCTCGAAGGCCAGCCCGGCGTCACCGTCACCGGCGAAGTGCCCGACGTGCGGCCGTGGCTGGCCGCCGCCGACGCCGTCGTCGCGCCGCTGCTGCTGGCGCGCGGGGTGCAGAACAAGCTGCTCGAGGCGATGGCGATGGCGCGGCCCGTCGTCGCCAGCGCCGCCGCCGCGACGGGGATCGACGCGGTCCGCGGCGATCAGTTGCTGGTCGCCGACGATGCGGCGGCGATGGCCGATGCGGTCGTCCGTCTGTTCGACGATCCGCAGGCGGCCGCGGCGATGGGCGCCGCCGCGCGCGCGCGGATGATCGCGCGCTATGGCTGGGACGCGCGGCTGGCCCCGCTCGGCGATCTGCTGGGACTGACGGCGCGATGACGGGGTGGCGGAGACATCTGGCCGCGCTGGCATTACTGGCGGGGGCGATCCTCGCGCTTTTCGCGCGCGACCTGGCCGATCTGGTCGGCATCTGGTGGCATAGTTCCACCTTCACCCATTGCCTGCTGATGGTGCCGATGATCGGCTGGCTGGTGGCGCAGCGTTGGCCGCAACTGAAGACGCTGACGCCGGCCTTCTGGTGGCCGGCGGTCGGCTGGCTCGCGGGTGCGGCATGCGTCTGGCTGGTCGGCGAGGCGGCGGGGGTGGCGCTGCTGCGACAGTTCGGCCTTGTGCTGATGCTGCAGGGAGCGGTCGGCGCGACGCTCGGCGAAAAAGTGGTTCGCGCGCTGCTCTTTCCGCTCGGCTATGCGCTGCTCCTCGTGCCGCTCGGCGAGGAACTGGTGCCGCTGCTCCAGACGCTCACCGCGCATATCAGCGTCGCGCTGCTGCATCTGTCGGGGCTCGAAGCGCATATGGAGGGCGTGTTCATCACGACGCGCGCCGGTTTCTTCGAGGTGGCCGAAGCCTGTTCGGGGGTCAATTTCCTGATCGCGATGCTCGCCTATGCGGTGTTCGCGGCGCATCTTTGCTTCCGAAGCTGGCCGCGGCGCGTCCTGTTCGTCGCTATCGCGCTGGCCGCGACGGTTCTCGCCAACGCGCTGCGCGCCTGGGGCACGATGGTCGCCGCCGAAATCTGGGGAATCGAGCGCGCGGCGGGGATCGACCATATCTTCTATGGCTGGATCTTCTTCGGTCTGGTGATTCTGGCGGTGATGCTGGGCGCGCGCCGCTGGTTCGACCGCCCGGCCGGCGATGCGGCGGTCGACGTCTCGCGGCTCGGCGGGCCTGTGCGCTATCGCGGCGACGGCCGGGCCATCCTGCCGGTCGCGCTGGCGATCCCGTTGCTGTTCATCGGCTGGGCCGCGCTGGTCGGCGGGCGTTCGGCGCCGCTGCCGGCGACGATGCCGGTCGAGACGCCCGCCGGTTGGCATGCGGCGGCGGCGCAGGGCCTGCGCTGGGGGCCGCGTTTCGACGGCGCCGACCAGCGCCTGCTGCGCCATTTCGCCGATGCGAAGGGGCGGCGCGTTGCGGTCGCGATCGGCGGTTACGAGCGGCAGGCCGAGGGGCGCGAGGTCGTCGCTTTCGGACAGGGGGCGGTCGATCCCGCCAGCAAATGGGCGTGGAGCGCGGCGCTTGCCCCGGTGGACGGCGGCCGGACCGAGCGGCTGCTCCACCCCGGCCCGGTGCTTCGCGACGCCGCGACCTGGTATGTCGTCGACGGGCGCGCGACCGGCAGCGCGCGCGCGGCGAAGCTGGCCGGGCTGCGGGCGCGGCTGCTCGGCGGCGACCCGCGCGCGCTGTCGCTGATCGTGTCGAGCGAGGCGGGGCAGGGCGGGCGCGATGCGATCGCCGATTTCCTTTCCGCGTCGGGCGGAGCGCAGGCGATGGCTGACCGCGCTCTCGAAAACCGCTAAGGCCCTGATCCATGTGTGGGATCGCGGGCATCTATCATCTCGAAACGGCGAAGCCCGTCGACCCGGCGCGCGTGCGCGCGATGCTGCACCCGATGGCGCATCGCGGCCCCGACGGATCGGGCGACTGGACCGCGCCGGGGGTCGGGCTCGGCCACCTGCGCCTGTCGATCATCGACATCGTGGGCAGCCCGCAGCCGATGGCGAGCGACGACGAGGCGGTGACGCTGACCTACAACGGCGAAATCTATAATTTCCGCGCGCTGCGCGCCGAGCTGGAGGATCGCGGCCATCGCTTCCGCACCAGCGGCGATACCGAGGTGATCATCGCCGCGTGGCGGCAATGGGGGCCCGATTGCCTGTCGCGACTCAACGGCATGTTCGCCTTTGCGATCCACGACCATGCGCGCGGCTGCCTGTTCCTCGCGCGCGACCGGCTGGGCGTGAAGCCGCTGCATTATGCGCGCCTGTCCGACGGTTCGATCGCCTTTGCGTCCGAGCTCAAGGGGTTGCTCCGCCACCCGCTGCTGCGCTGCGAGGCGAAGCTGACCGCGGTCGAGGATTATCTCGCTCTCGGCTATGTTCCCGACGACAGTTGCATCGTCGCGGGGGTCGAGAAACTGCCCGCCGGCCACTATCTGATGCTCGAACGCGGCAAGGCCGTTCCCGCGCCCTCCTGCTGGTGGTCGCCCGATTTTTCGAACCGCATCCGCGCCAGCGAAGGCGAGGCGGCCGAGCATCTCGTCCACCTGATGCGCGCCGCCGTCACCGACCGGATGGTCGCCGACGTGCCGCTGGGCGCGTTCCTGTCGGGCGGGGTCGACAGCAGCGCGGTCGTCGCGCTGATGGCGGAGGCGAGCGCGCGGGCGGTCAGGACCTGCACCATCGGTTTCGACCAGGCGGCGCTCGACGAGACCGCCTATGCGCAGCAGATCGCCGAGCGGTTCGCCACCGACCATCGCACGCGTACCGTCGCGGCGGCCGATTTCGCGCTGGTCGATCGGATCGCCGACATGTTCGACGAACCCTTCGCCGACGCAAGCGCGCTTCCCACCTACCGCGTGTGCGAACTGGCGCGCGAGGAGGTGACGGTCGCGCTGTCGGGCGACGGCGCGGACGAGGCGTTCGCGGGCTATCGCCGGCTGGTGTTCCAGCATCAGGAGGAACGGCTGCGCGCGATGATCCCGGCGGTGCTGCGGCGCAACCTGCTGGGTCCGCTCGCGCGCGTCTGGCCGCAGATGGACTGGGCGCCGCGCCCGCTGCGTGCCCGCGCGACGCTCGCCGGCCTGTCGAAAGGCGGGGCCGAAGCCTATGCCGAGGCGGTCGGCGTCACCGGTCCCGCCCAGCGCGCGCGGCTGTTCAACGACGCCGCGAAACGGGCGCTCGGCGATCATGTCGCCGAGGCGCGCTATTGGAAGGCGATGGTCGAGGCACCGGCGCGCGAGCGGCTCGACCGCGCGCAATATGCCGATCTGAAGATCTGGCTGCCCGGCGACATCCTGACCAAGACCGACCGGATGAGCATGGCGGTCGGGCTGGAGGCGCGCGAGCCGCTGCTCGACTATCGCCTCGTCGAATTCGCCGCGGCGCTGCCCGCCGCGATGCGCGTCAAGGGCGGAACGGGCAAGGCGATCCTCAAGCAGGCGATGGAGCGCTACCTGCCGCACGACATCCTCTATCGGCCGAAGATGGGGTTCGTGACGCCGGTGTCGCACTGGTTCCGCGGCGCGCTCGCCGATCAGGCGCGCGCGCTCGCGACCTCGTCGACGCTGGCGCGGTCGGGCTGGTTCGACATGGCGGAAATCGAACGCATCGTCGCCGCGCACCAGGCAGGCCGCCGCGATCACGGCCGGCTGATCTGGCAGTTCTTCATGCTCGAAAAGTCGCTGGCGAAGCTGTTCGGATTGTGACGGCTGAAGATCGGCCTACGGAAAATCCGTCGCATGAATCGCCACGTCATCTTAACGACTTGCTGTCAGGCTCGCCGCCGATGACGGTCTATCCCGCCTTTCCGGCCCACGATGTGGCGACGCACGAGGACGCCGCGCCGCTGGCGGTGCGCGTCGTCGATCCGCTGTCGCTGTCGCCCGAACTGGCGGCGTCGTGGGACGCGCTGGCGAACGAGGCGAGCGAACCCAACCCCTTTGCCGAACGCTGGTGCCTGCAGCCCGCGCTCCATCTGCTCGACCCCGAACGGCGGGCGCGGCTGGTGATGGTGCGCGACGGCGACGGCGGGCCGGTGATCGGCGTGATGCCGCTCGCGCCGGCGGACCGGTACGGCCGCCTGCCGCTGCGCCATGCGATCGGCTGGGCGCACCCCAACCATTTCCTGGGCCTGCCGCTGGTCCGCGCGGGGTTCGAGCGGCTGTTCTGGTCGATCCTGCTCGGCTGGTGCGACGCCGCGCCCTGGGCGAGAACGCTGGTCCACCTGCCGCGCCTGACCGAGGACGGGCCGTTGCACCGCGCGCTCGCCGATGTGGCGCAGGGGCGCGGCCGTGCGGTCGAAATCGTCCACCGCGAGGAACGCGCGCTGCTCGACAGCCGCCTGTCGCCCGACGCCTATTGGCAGGCCGCCGTGCGCGCCAAGAAGCGCAAGGAATTGCGCCGGCAGACGAAGCGTCTCGCAGATCAGGGCGAGCTTGCCTTTCGCCGCTGGCGGCCGGACGAGCCGCTCGACCCGTGGATCGACGCCTTCCTCGACCTCGAGATGCGCGGCTGGAAGGGGCGCGCCGGGTCGGCGCTCGCGAGCCATGGCGAGACCGAGGCCTGGTTTCGCGCGACGCTGGCGGGCGCTGTCGCCACCGACCGGCTCGCGATGAGCGCGCTCGATCTCGACGGCCGGCCGCTCGCGATGCTGATCCATTTCCTCTGCCCACCCGGCGGCTTCTCGTTCAAGACGGCGTTCGACGAGGCTTATGCGCGCTTCTCCCCCGGCGTCCTCCTCCAGCGCGAGAATCTCGACCTGCTCGCCGATCCGGCGATCGACTGGGTCGACAGTTGCGCGGTGCCGCATCATCCGATGATCGACAGCATCTGGCGCGAGCGCCGGCGGCTGGTCTGGGTCAATGTGCCGCTGTCCGCCGCGCCCGATCGCTGGCGCTTCGACGCGCTGACCCGGATCGAGGCGATCTGGCGGCGCTGGAAGCGCCCGCATTCCACCCCTTCCGACGCAATACAGGACCCGTCATGACCATGCATCAGGCGATCGCCACTCCGATCTTTCCTGCCGAGACGCTCGACCGCATGGCCGAACTCTATCCCTCGCAGGCCGGATTGCTGCACCATCGGCTCGATGAGCATCCGTTGCTGTCGCTGGGCGCGTTGGCGGCGCTCGGCGAGAGCCTGCCCGCGGGGCATGTCGAATATAATCCCGGCGACCTGCCGGTCGGCATCCGGCCCGAGGACGTCCCGTCGAACGGCCTGTCGATCGGCGAGACGATCCGCACCATCGAGACCAACCGGAGCTGGGCGGTGCTCAAGAATATCGAGACGGAGGCCGGCTATCGCGCGCTGTTGATGGACTTGCTCGGCGAGCTCGAACCGGTCGTCGCACCGCGCACCGGCGCCATGCTGATGCCGCAGGGCTTTCTCTTCATCTCGTCGCCCGGGTCGATCACCCCCTATCATTTCGATCCCGAGCACAACATTCTGCTGCAACTGCGCGGTCGCAAGGTGATGCACGTCTGGCCCGCGGGGGACGAACGCTTCGCCGACCGGCGCGAGCATGAGCGCTATCACACCGGCGGCCATCGCAACCTGCCGTGGCAGGACGCCTTTCGCGGCGGCGAGCAGCAGGTGCCGCTCGGCCCCGGCGACGCGGTGCTGGTGCCGGTGATGGCCCCGCATTTCGTCGCCAACGGCGATGCGCCGTCGATCTCGCTGTCGATCACCTGGCGCAGCGAATGGAGTTATCGCGAGTCCGAGGCGCACGCCGCCAACGCGCTGCTGCGGCGTTTCGGCCTGAACCCCACGATGCCGCCGCGCTGGCCGGACTATGCGCGGGTAAAGACGGTGGGCTGGCGGATCGCCCGGAAACTCAGGCTGGTGTCATGATGATTTGCCTCACGCAAAGGCGTAAATAAAGGCGACTATGTATTTTGCAAACGCGCTGGCGCCGGCCTTCGAGCGGAAGGCGACTGCCGGCATGTTTAGAATCTTGTCATTCCCGCGAAAGCGGGAATCCAGCGTGGGGGCAGCCGACGCATACCCTGGATTCCCGCTTTCGCGGGAATGACAAAGGTGGGGAAGGCAGGCGAATGTCCGCTTCCCACCCCAAAGCCGGCGTCCTCGCTTGCGTTTGCAATCGATATAATCGCCAAATAAAAGATCTCACACAAAGACACAAAGAGGGCGACTGCGCTCCGCGACATCGTGCATGATGCGCGCAGCGCTTTAAAAAACGACCGCCTGCGGCGGCAAGCACGCTTGCAAGGCGGCGCACCCTCTTTGTGTCTTTGCGTGAAGCAAATTCTTCATGCCTTCGGCGTGAAGGCCACCCCCGCGACAGATGGCTTTCCATTGCGCCGATTTGGCGTTATGGGCGCGCATCCGAATATTCGAGCCCCCAGAGGATAGATGGCGAAAGAAGAACTTCTGGAAATGCGCGGCCAGGTGGTCGAACTGCTGCCGAACGCGATGTTTCGCGTCAAACTGGAAAACGACCACGAGATTCTGGGCCACACGGCCGGCAAGATGCGCAAGAACCGCATCCGCGTGCTGGTGGGCGACGAGGTGCTCGTCGAACTCACCCCCTATGACCTGACCAAGGGTCGGATCACCTATCGCTTCAAATGAGCGGTGCGGCGACGATGCCCGCCCCCATGCGACATCTGGTCCTCGCTTCGACATCGCCGCGCAGGCGCGAACTGCTGGCGCGGATCGGCCTGACGCCGTCGCGCGTCGCCGCCCCCGAGATCGACGAGACGCCGCTGAAGGGTGAGAGCCCGCGCGCCTATGTCGCGCGCCTCGCCGAAAGCAAGGCGTGCGCGGTCGAGCGGGCGGCGGACGAGGTCGTGCTCGCCGGCGACACGACGGTCGCGGTCGGCCGCCGCATTCTGGAAAAGCCGGTCGACGAGGCGGATCTGCGCCGCATGCTGGCGCTGCTGTCGGGACGCCGGCACCATGTGTATTCGGGCGTCTGCGTCGTCGATGCCGATGGCAGGGCGCGGGGGCGCGTTGCCGACACCGTCGTCGCCTTCAAGCGGCTGACCCCTGCCGAGATCGACTGGTATGTCGCGAGCGGCGAGGGCATGGGCAAGGCGGGCGGCTATGCGATCCAGGGGCGCGCCGAAATCTTCGTCCGCTTCCTGTCGGGAAGCCATTCGAACGTCGTCGGCCTGCCGCTCTTTGAGACGCGGGCGCTGCTGACCGCCGCAGGCATTCCGCTTGGCTAAGTGGCTTTATGAGGCCGGGATCGGCGAGGCGCGCGCCGCGCTGGTCGAGGACGGCCGCATCGTCGAGGCGCGGGTCGAGCGCGAAGGCGAGGGACCGCGTGTCGGGGCGATCCTGACGGCACGGCTCGTCGAACCGGGCCGGCTGGCGCTCGACGCGCCGGGCGAGCCGGTCGCGACGATCTCCGCGCCGGGCGTCCCGCTCGGCAGCCGCCTGACGGTCGAGATCACCCGCATGGCGCTGCGCGAGCGCGGCCGCGACAAGCCGCCGCGCGCGCGGCTGGCGGATGACGGCACCCACCTTTCGCCGGGCCCCGACCTGCGCGCGCGGATCGCCGCCACCGGGATTCCCGTCGCTGATCTGCCCGCGACCGGGCCCGACCGGCTCGAAGCGGCCGGCTGGTCCGAACTGATCGACCGCGTTCGCACGGGATACTGGCCTTTCGCGGGCGGGGCGCTGTGGGTCGATGCGACCCCGGCGATGCTGCTGATCGACATCGACGGCGAAGGCGACGCTCTTGCGCTCGCCAGGGCGGGCGCGGCGGCGGCGGTGCATGTCGTGCGCTGCTGCGACGTCGGCGGCGCGATCGGCATCGACTTTCCGTCCTTGCCCGGGCGTGCCGAGCGGCAGGCGATCGACGGGCTGATCGATGCCCTGTTGCCGCAGCCTTTCGAGCGCACCGCGGTCAACGGCTTCGGTTTTCTTCAGATCGTGCGGCGGCGCGAACGGCCGTCGCTGATCGAGCAGGTGCGATTCGACCCGGTCGCGACCGATGCGGCGTTGCTGCTGCGACAGGCGGGGCGCGCGGTGGGGACGGGAGCGCTGCAACTTGTGACGCGCCCGGCCGTTGCCGAATGGATCGGCGCGCATCCACACTGGATCGATGCCTTGCAGAAGAAGAGCGGACGCGCCGTGACGGTCGCCGCCGATGCGCAGGTAAAAGGAGCGGGCCATGCCCAATGAACGTTCGGCGAGGGCGCGGCGCTGCCCGCTGTGCGGCAAGCCGCGCGACGAGGCCTACAAGCCCTTCTGCAGCCGCGGCTGCCGCGATCGCGACCTCAACGCCTGGTTCGGCGAAGGCTATCGGGTGCCCGTCGACCAGCCCCCGGACGGCGGCGCCGACGGCGGCCGGCAAAGCGAAGATTGAGAGGCGTGACGGACGCCACAAAGGCTCTGGACAGGATCGAAAGCCCTGCCTATAGCCGCCGCTCTCCCGCCCGGCCGTCAGCCGCGGCGGCGATGCCCGGGTAGCTCAGTTGGTAGAGCATGCGACTGAAAATCGCAGTGTCGGTGGTTCGATCCCGCCCCCGGGCACCATTTGGCCTTTTAAGGCAATGTCCGGGATCTCCCAGTAAGCGGCTGGTTTCCAGAACTTTTCTGAGCGAATCGCCGAACCATCGCCTGGATTTCGGGTTTCCAGAATTTCAGTCGAGTGGTCCTGCCGTTCCCAAATGCAATGCTCTTGAATAGCAGTTGACGACTTGCAGAACGATGATGAACAAGGGGGGATGGGAGGCGAAATATTGTGGGCGAACGGACGATCGAGCTTTGGGGATGGATAGTCGCTTGCGTCGCCTTTTTTGTTCCCATGCTCGCGGTCCTGGCGCTTTCATTCCTGGCCCTTTCTGACGCCGCTACCCCTGAAATTCTGGTCGACATCAGGCCATCCGAAAAGGCGATCGATCTTTTCGCCTCCTTGACACAGGTCATGATTACCATGTCGGTGGGGTTGGTCGTTGCGGCGCTGTGGTTGTTTCGGCAGCCGCTGAAGCCCAGATATCGGCGATTCCAGGGCGCGATGCTTATCGCATCCATGCTGGCGGCTCTTGTCACCTTTTATTCCGGCCTCCGATTTCTCTATGACAGCGGCGTCCAACTTACGCTGATGCCGTTCGAGTTCGGCCTTGTGAGATCGCGGCTCTATTGGGAAGGCATAGGCCTTCTTGCCCAGCTGTCGATCTTGTCTTTCACCGCCGTGGTCCATCATTATTATCGGGACGGCCGATATCGCACAGGGGGGCGCGGTTGATGCGATTATGCCATTTGGCGATGCTAGCGGTTCTCGGGGGATGCGGTGGCGGGGCGCGTGCGCAGGAGCCCGTTGCATCTTATGCCGAACGACAAGCTGCATTGAAAACTGCGGTCAGCCAGGAGTTTCGGCAAGTTGAGCGGGTGAACTGCATTCCCGCCCCGGATAATAATTGTGCTTTCTTCGGCCTGGTCATCGAATCTCAAGCCAGCACTATTTGCAGTGATACGGTCCTGCCAGTCGACCAGTATCGGTCGGCAACCGGCGTGAAGTACGGCCTTATCATGAAGGTCACGATCCGCGCGAACCACCCCGCGCCCGCAGACATCGAAACACCAATTCTGTTTTTATTGCCGCACGGCGAACCGCAAGGCGTCTGTGCGCCAGAACAGCTTTTGATTGCCAATACCCCCGTCTCCGTCCGCATCCCGCGTTGGAAACGGCTTTCGTGGAATGGACTTGAAAGCCTCCCGGACGCCGAGCGCGTCCAGCCCGATTTTGGCGATATCTTAAGCGGAAGCCTCGGGGGATTGTTGGGAGGCATCGCCACATCACAAGCGGCGATCCGCGCTCCAGGCATTCTGGACTGGATATTCAACAGCGGTCGGCAGGAGCCCGTTAAATTGCGCATCAGTTCACAGCCCGCCGGAGGAATCGTTTATGTTGGAAGCCGAATGATCGGCACGACGGAGCAGGCATTCGGCCTGACACCGACCCAGTTCAAGAACGCGTTTGTGCTGTTGAAGGGAAAAAAGATACCCATCAACACATGCACACAGATTGGCGGCGATTCCTGGGTCAAGATCGCCTGCCAATTGTCGGCGGAATAGTATCTTTTTCCTATAATTTTCTCCACGGCGGATCGTCTTCAATCGGCCGGAATAACCGGAACAAGTTGTCGAGCCGTCGCTCGGATGGGGAGCTTCGCGCTGAGCCTCCTTCCCTAAGTGGACCATCCGCCTCACAAATTGGTCAGGCTCCGCTGTCGGGGATGAGGACCTTGCCCGGATTGAGCAGATTCAGCGGATCGAGCGCGGCTTTCAGGAGTCGCATGGTGGCGATTTCTTCCGGGGTTCGGGATGAAGACAGCCAGGCGCGCTTTTCCAGTCCGATGCCATGCTCGGCGGAGATCGATCCGCCGATCGCTTCGAGCGGGCGATAGACGAGTTCCTCCGCGCGGTGGCGCGCCTCTTCGCTCCACGGGCGCGGAGCGACGCTGATGTGCAGATTGCCGTCCCCCAGATGGCCGAACACCATCAGCTTGCCCTGGCCCGCCCATTCGGCGTCGACCGAAGCGGTCAGGCCCGCGACATAATCGGGCATCGCCGTCACGGGCAGGCTCACGTCGAACACCGCGCAGGGCATCATCGCCTCCATGATTCCGGGGATATCCTCGCGGATGCCCCAGATCGCGCTACGCTGGACGCCCGACGACGCGATCACCGCGTCGGCGGCCAGTCCGCCGGCGAGCGTTTCCTCCATCAATGCCGTGAAGAACGTCTCGTCGCGCCCCGGGTCCATGCCGGACGCTTCGACGATGACATAATAGGCGTGCCCGGCGGGGAGGGGCGGTTGGTGCCGCCCGCTGTCGATCGCGATCGCCCGGTAATGCGATTGCCACATCACCTCGAACGAGGTCAGCATGGCGCCGAGCCTGCCGCTGCACAGCGAAAGCAGCCCGGTGATGCCATCGAAATCGCCCACCGCCAGCAAAGCGGTGGCGGTGGTCAGGGGCCTGGGATGCAACCGCAGGACGGCGCGGGTGACGAGGCCCAGCGTCCCCTCGCTGCCGATGAACATCTGCTTGAGGTCATAGGCGGCATTGTTCTTGAGCAGATGGTTCATCGACGACAGCACCGTGCCGTCGGCGAGAACGACTTCCAGCCCCAGGACATTCTCGCGCGTCATGCCATAGCGAACCACCTGATTCCCGCCGGCGTTGGTCGAGACGGTACCGCCGATCGTGGCCGACCCCCGCGCCCCCAGATCGACCGCATAGATCAGATCGTGCTCCAGCGCCGCGTCCTGCGCGGCCTGCAGCGGCACGCCCGCCTCGACCGTCATCGTTCGCCCGACCGGATCGACCGCTTCGACCGCGCGCATCCGTTCGAACGATATCTGCAGCTCGTGGCCGGCCGCGTCGGTGCCGTGGACCAGTCCGCTCAGCCCGCCCGCGGCGATGACGGGTTGGCGCCGCGCGTGGCACAGACGCATGATCCGGGACAGTTCGTCCGTCGAGCGCGGCCGGACGATGGCGGCGGCCATGCAGGACGAGAAACCGAGCCAGTCGCCCGGCCGTTTGGCAAGTTCGGCACCGGCGATGACGCCGCCATCCCCCGCGATGGCCCTGATGGCGTCGAGCAGATCGTCCTGTGGCATGGTTGCGTCTCCTGGCGGCGGGATATGGTGGGGTCAGATCAGGACTTCGATCAGGTGCGGTCCCTTGTCGGCCAGCGCTTCGTCCAGCGCTTCGCGTAGCTCTTCCGACGTTGTGGCCCGCCGTGCCGGCACCCCCATGCCCTCGCTGATCGAAACCCAGTCGATCGCCGGATTGCGCAGATCGAGCATCGACAGCGCCTTGGGGCCGGGGTTCTGCACGCCCACGCGCATCAGTTCGATGTTGAGGATGGCATAGCTGCCGTTGTTGATGAGGATCGTCGTGACATCGAGCTTTTCGCGCGCCATCGTCCAGAGCGCCTGGCAGGTATACATCGCGCTGCCGTCGGCCTGGAGCGCGATCACCTTGCGATCGGGGCATGCCACCGCCGCTCCCACGGCGAGCGGCAGGCCGATCCCGATCGCGCCGCCGGTCAGCGTCAGCCAGTCGTGCGGCGCGGCGCCCGCCGTATACGGAAATAGCGCGATGCCGGACGTGTTCGCCTCGTCGGTGACGATCGCGTCCTTCGGTAGCGCGGCCGCGATGACCGCACCCAGTTTCACCGGATCGAGCCGGCCGCCGTCGATGGGAGGCGTTCCCGCCTGCTGGACCAGCGCTGGCTCGGCCGGGGCGCCCAGCGCGTCGGCGAGATCGGTCAGCGCCCGTTCGGCATCCTCTTCCGCGGAGGCGAGCCGGGCCGTGCGCGCGCCATCGGGCGAAAGCCGGCTGGGCTTGCCGGGATAGGCGAAGAAGGACACCGGCGGTTCGCAGCCGCAAAAGACGATCGCCTTGAAATCCTGCAGATATTCCTGCGCCTGTTCGCCGAAATAGGGGAGTCTCTCCGCCGCAACACGGCCCGCCCCCCGCTGCAGCCGGGCGGGGAACGTCTCGCAGATCAGGCGCGCGCCCGTCGCCGCTGCAATACGCCCGGCCTGATCGAGCGCGCCTTCGCGCAGCGCGCGTCCGCCCAGGAAGATCGCTTTCGGCGCATCGGCTTCGCGAAGCAGTGTCGCGACCTCTTCGATCACCGCCGCCGGGACCGTCGGCGCGGCCTGCGCCGGGCGCGCAGTGACGCTCGCGCTGCCCTCGGTCCACGCATGGTTGGCGGGGGCGACGAGGGTCGCGATGCGTCCGGGATAGGCGGTGGCGACCGCCATCGCCTCGGCACCGGCCTGCGGCAGGTCGCGTTCGGACCGCGACGCCTTGACCCAATCGGACATCGGCCTTGCGACGCCCGCCAGATCGCTGGTCAGCGGCGAATTATATTGCAGATGATAGGTCGCATGATCGCCGACGACGTTGACGACGGGCGATCCGGCCCGCCGCGCATTGTGCAGATTGGCAAGGCCGTTGGCGAGGCCGGGGCCGAGGTGGAGCAGGGTCATCGCCGGCTTGTCGGCCATGCGGCCGTAACCGTCGGCCGCGCCCGTGACCACGCCTTCGAACAGGCCCAGTATCGCGCGCATCCCGTGCTGCCGGTCGATCGCGGCGACGAGCTGCATCTCGGACGTTCCGGGATTGGCGAAACATACTTCGACGCCTGCCTGGGCCAGGGTTTCAATCAGAGCTTCGGCGCCGTTCATACATATCTCCCCTTATCTTGATCGCGGCCGGTCCCGGGCGTGGCGAACCGATTGATAGCCGATGGCAGCCGCAACGAAATGACCTAGCGCAAAACGCACGCTTCTCCCGCATCAATTGTCGGCCGTCATGGCGATATCGTGCCTGCCTACGGTTTCGGCGATGGATTCCGATCCCGTCCATGCGCCGCAATGCAGCGATCTCATCGCATCTGTAATGACAAGGCCGCAACGCGCTTTGCCACCTTGCCGCCTTCCCGCGAACATCGCATCGCAAAGCGTGCGGCGGCAGCAGGAGAAGGAAGTCGTGTCGAACGACGTGCGAGCGCGAGCGGAGCTTTGGGCAAAGGGGCGGCTGTTCGAGGATTTCCACGAGGGGCAAAGATTCGATCATCATTGGGGGCGGACGATATTGGAGAGCGATACCATGCTCTTCTCTACCCTGACCCTGTCCTTCAATCCGCTTTACTTCAATCGCAGCTATGCGGTCGCTCATGGACATCCCGACATCGTGGTCAACCCGCAGTTGGTGTTCAACGTCGTGCTCGGCCTGACGGTCGAGGATTGCAGCGAGATCGGCGGGCCGTTCCTGGGCGTGTTCGACCTCGACTATCATCGCCCGGTCTATCCCGGCATTACGCTGCGTGCGCGTAGCGAGACGATCGAGGCGCGCCTGTCCGCCAGCAATCCGGCGAACGGTATCGTGACCTGGAAGACGGAAGGCCTCGACGACGCGGGCGAACGGATCGTGTCCTTCCGGCGCTCGAACCTGGTCGCGCGGCGCTTTCCCGAAGGAGCGGAGTGATGGACAAGCTGTCGAGCCTGACGGGCACAGCCAACTATTTCGAGGATTTTTCGGTCGGCGACGCGATCCGGCACCAGCGCGGCAAGACGATCACCCCGCTCGAAAACGTCCTTATCACCAACATGGTGATGAACACGGCGCAGGGGCATTTCAACGAGCATCATATGGCGAATTCGCCGTTCCGGAAGATATTGTCCTATGGCGGGGTCAATTTCTCGATGGTGTTGGGACTTGCGTCGCAGGATTGCTGCGAGAATGCGCTGGCGGAACTGCGGCTCGACAATATCCGGCTGACGAAGTCGGTCACGCACGGCGATACGCTCTATGCCTGTTCGGAGGTGCTGGAGAAGCGCGACGCCGATCGTGACGATGCGGGCATCGTCGTTTTCAAGCATTATGGCTACAACCAGCATGACGAGTTGGTCGCCGAGGTCGAGCGCACGGTGCTGCTGAAGCGCAAGAGCCATTGGGGCGACCGGTGAGCGCGCCGCGTTTCGGAGCGCTGTCCGACATCCGGATCATCGACCTGACGCAGATGCTGGCCGGGCCCTATGGCACGATGATGCTCGCCGATCAGGGTGCAGAGGTCATCAAGGTCGAGAGCCCCGAAGGCGACATGAGCCGCGCCGCGGCCGGAAGGGCGCAAGCCGCAGGCGAAAGGAAGCTTTCGGGATATTTCCAAAGCATCGGGCGCAACAAGGACAGCGTCGTCCTCGATCTCAAGACTCAGGGCGGCGTGCGGGCGCTGAAGGCGCTGGTCCGCGACGCCGACGCCGTGGTCGAGAACTTCCGCCCGGGTGTCATGGACCGGCTGGGTCTGGGCTGGGACGTGCTGCGCGCGATCAACCCGCGGCTCGTCTATGGATGCCTGCGCGGTTTCGGCGACCCGCGTACCGGGGCTTCCCCCTATCAGGATTGGCCGGCGTTCGACGTCGTCGCGCAGGCGATGGGCGGCATCATGGCGATCACCGGGCCCGATGCCGCGACGCCGACGAAAGTCGGGCCGGGGGTGGGCGACATCATACCAGGCATGATGCTGGGCTTCGGCGTGCTGGCGGCAATCCACCATGCACGGCGGACCGGCGAGGGGCAGATCGTCGACGTCGCGATGACCGACGCCGTGCTCGCGGTGTGCGAGCGCAGCGTGTGGCAGCGATCGTTCGACGGTGTCCTTTCGGGGCCGGAGGGCAATCATCATCCCTTCCTCTGCCCCTTCGGCATGTATCCCGCGTCGGACGGGTTCGTCACGCTGGCGGCCCATATCGACAGTTTCTTCGCCTCGCTGTGCGATGCGATCGACGCGCCGCAACTCGCGACCGATCCCGATTTCGCGCGGCAGGATGCACGGTCGGCCAATCGGTTGCGCCTGATTGCGATCCTCAGCGACATCACGCGGCGCTTCACCAAGGCGGAACTGGTCGTCCGGCTCGGCGGGCGCATGCCCTTTGGCCCGGTAATGAACATCGCCGAGATCGCCGAAGATCCGCATTTCGCCGCGCGCGAAATGATCGTGACGGTGGACGAGCCGGGGCAGCCCGACGCCACCGTGGCGGGCGTGCCCGTCAAGATGACCGCAACGCCCGGTGGGGTGCGCCGGCGCGCGCCTTTCCTTGGCGAACATACCCGCGTCCGCCTGATCGAGGCGGGCCTGACCGAAGACGAGATCGAAGGGCTGATCGCTCGCCGAGAGGCCGCCGGCTTTGATACCAACGAAAGGAATTCCGAATGACCCAGCGGCCCGCGCGTGCCCGCCGTTCCCAGCTCTCCGTCCCGGGAAGCAGCGAAAAGATGCTGGCGAAAGCGGCCGCCTCGGCTGCGGACCACGTCTTTTGCGACCTGGAGGACGCCGTTGCGCCATCCGCCAAGGTCGAGGCGCGGCAGAAGATCGTCCACGCGCTGAACACGCTCGATTGGGGCGGCAAGACCCGCTGCGTCCGCATCAACGACGTGACCACCCAATGGTGCCACGGCGACATCATCGAGATCGTCGAGGGCGCCGGCGCCAATGTCGATACGATCATGCTGACCAAGCCCTATTGCGCCGCGGACGTGATCTTCCTCGATCGCATGCTCGGCCAGCTCGAACAGAAGCTGTCGCTGGACAGGCGGATCGGCATCGAGGTTCTGATCGAAGAAGTCGAGGCGCTTCAGAATGTCGAGGAGATCGCCCGCTGTTCGGATCGGATGGAGGCGCTGATCTTCGGCATGGGCGATTATTCGGGATCGCAGGGAATCGAGACGAAGAATATCGGATCGACCGACGGTTATCCGGGCGACATCTTCCACTATGCCCGTTTTCGCATCACCATGGCCGCGCGTGCCGCGGGTATCGATGCGGTCGACGGGCCGTTCGCCAATTTCAAGGACGACGCGGCCTATCGCCAGGAAGCGGAACGCGCCAAGGCGCTCGGCATGGTCGGCAAATGGGCAATCCACCCGTCGCAGATCCAGCCCGCTCTCGACGTGTTCAGCCCCTCGCGGGAGGAAGTCGATCGGGCGCGCCGGATCGAGCAGGCCTATCGCGAGGCCGAAAGCGCGGGGTTGGGCGCGGTGCAGGTCGATGGCGTGATGATCGACGTTGCGGTGCTGCGCCTGACGCGCAATACGCTGCGCAAGGCCGAGCTCATAGGGATGTAGGATAGGAACATGTCACGGTCGGTGAAGTCGGCGGAACGGACGCTCGCGCTGTTCGAGCTGTTTTCGCGCCGACAGCAGCCGCTGACCGTGGGGCGCATTTCGGCCGAACTCGCGATCCCGCAGGCGAGCACCAGCATGCTGCTCGCCAATCTGCGCGACCTGGGCTACATCACCTATGACGCGCACCGGCGCACCTATGCGCCGACGATCCGCGTCGCGCTGCTCGGTAGCTGGATCAACCGCGAGTTCGACCAGGCGGGATCGCTGACCGCGATCCTGTCGGACCTTCAGCGCGAAGTGCAGGAAACCGTCTTTCTGGGTCTCCAGAACGGACCCTATGCCCAATATATCGCGACCATCCTGCTCAAGAAGCCGCGCGGGATGCGTGTGGAAGCGGGGCAGCACAAACTGCTCACGGCCTCGTCGGTCGGACGAATGCTGCTGTCGCTGAAAAGCGACGGCGAAATCCAGCGCTGGGTGCACCGCTGCAACGCCGAGGCGACCGAGGATCGGCTGCGGATCGGCGTCAGCGAATTCATGGCGATCATCGAGCAGATCCGGCGGCAGGGTTTCACACAGACCCGCGGCGACGTCACGCCGGAATTCGGGGCGATCGCCGTGACCGTGCCCGCACCGCGCGGCTTCATGCCGATGGCGCTGGGCGTCGGCATTCCCGTCGAGCGGATCGAGGCGAAGCATGACATGATCGTCGATGCACTGCGCCATGCCAGCGAACGGCTGAAAATCATCACGCTGCCGCAGCAGGAGCCGAGTTCGCGCGATACGATCCTTGGCCCTTAGATCGTATCGCCGCCGGGCGTCGCCTGTGCCGACCTCCCCGGCCTCATGTTCGAAGACGATTCTGCCCCGATCTCAAGCCGCGACACTGCTTTCCCGGGCACGGATTTCATCGAGCACGGGGCGAAGATAGCCGAGGAAGCGCTCGGGGTCTTCGCTCATCGGGAAATGGCCGAGGCCCGGCATCAGGCTGTACTTTGCGCCCTCGACGTGCCGCGCCACCTCTTCCGCCGCTTCGGGCGGCGCCGAATAATCATATTCGCCGCTGAGCAGGTAGAGCGGACAGACGGCGGTGTCGATATTGGCGACCAGCCCGTTGCGAAGGTCGCCGTCGTCGAAATAATAATAGAGATCTCCGGCAAAGACGCCGGGGCCGCCCTGCATATAATGCCAGATTGTCTCCCACCGGTCCTTGTGCGGCGCTTCCGGCCCGATCAGGCCGGAGATCAGCATCGAGCACATCTCGCCGCCGTGCGCTTCGGGGCGGTTCATGATCGCTTCGTCGCTATATTGGGCGTTGAAGACGCTTTCGGCATGAAGCCCCGATTGCAGACCGATCGCCGCCCGGAACTTCGGACCGTGGCGCAGCGCGAGGTGCAGGACGGCGCGGCCGCCGATCGAGCAGCCCATGACGATGGGGCGGTCGATGCCGAGCGCCTCGATCACCTTCATCACCGTCGCGACATAGCGGTCGCTGGTCAGCAGATAATCGTCGCGCTCCCACCCTTCGGGCGGCGACGACTTGCCGTGATAGGGCAGGTCGAAGGCGATCACCCGATATTGGGACAGCAGCCGTTCGTCGTTCATCAGCGCGCGATACTGGCGACTGTCGGCACCGGCGGTGTGCAGGCAGAGCAGGGGAATGCCTTCGCCGGCCTGCTCGACATAGACGCGGTTGCGGCGCCCCTCGACGTCGATGGTGATGTAGCGGCCGACGGCCGGTTCGAAACAGGGTGCGACGGTGGTCATCCGAACATCCTTCCGGTTGCGAGTTGCTGGAGAATGTCCTTGAGGACATAGGAATAGCGAAACAGCGTCAGGAAGTCGCCCGTCACGTCGGCGCGGCCCGTTTCCGCCATCGCATAGATGTCGTGGCATCCCGGCGGCGGCACCGGTTGCTGGAACGCGGCCCAGGCCTCCGGCGCGATCCGGATCGTGACGTCGGCAGTCTCGTCGGCCGCCGCCGATGCGACCTTTCCGTCGCGCAGCGCCAGCAGCCAACGCCGGTCGCCGGTCTCGATGCGCAAGACGCAGTTTGCGAATCGCAATCTTCGCTGGACCGACGGGTCCGCGTTCAAGGCGTCCAATATCTCGGTCGAAGGCATGGCTACACTCTCCCTGCGACGGCGGTTCGCGCCCGTCCTGTCCGATGCCCCTTGTCTTGCGCGCTTTGTCCTCGCTGTCGAGTTCGCACCTGCTGCGTGCACCCTTCCATTACACATGCGATGAAGCGGGTGGTCGCGTGGCGCCCGGACGCCGATCCGCATAGACGGGAAGCGAGGGCGCCGGTGCAGCGCCGCACGACATGAGATCGGGAGCTTGGCAATGGGGTGGATGACCGAAGAACGCCTGATGATTCAGGAAAGCGCGCGCGATTTCGCGATGAACGAAGTGCTGCCGATCGCGAACCGGCTCGATCCCGTCCAGGGGATCATCCCCGACGATCTGATCCGCAAGATGGGCGAGCTTGGCTATTTCGGCATCGTCGTGCCGGAAAAATACGGCGGCCTGGGATTGGGCGCGTTCGAATATTGCCTTGTCGCCGAGGAACTGGCGCGCGCGTGGATGAGCGTCGGCAGCCTGATCGCGCGCGGCAACAGCATGATCGGCATGGAAAGCATGAGCGAGGAATGGCGCGCCGACGTGCTGCCACGCGTCGCGCGCGGCGAATATCTCGGTGCCTTCGCCATGTCGGAACCGAACGCCGGCAGCGATGTCGCCAACATCAGCACGCGCGCGGTCCGCGACGGCGACGATTATATCATCACCGGCAACAAATATTGGTGCACCTTCGCCGATGGAGCCGACTTCGTCACCGTCATCGCGCGCACCGGAACCGATCCCGACCCGAAGCGCCGCCATGCGGGGCTGTCGGCCTTCGTTCTCGAAAAGCCGCGCGGCGAATTGCCCGCGGGCGTGCAGGGGTCGCCGATCCCGAAGATCGGTTATTTCGGCTGGAAGACATGGGAACTGGCGTTCGACGGCGTGCGCGTTCCCGCTTCGGCATTGCTGGGCGAGGAAGGCAAGGCCTTCTACATGATCGCGCACGGCCTCGAACGCGCGCGGGCGCACACCGCGGCGCGCTCGATCGGTCTCGCGCGCGGCGCGCTGGAGGATGCGCTCGCTTACGCCAAGGAGCGACAGCAGTTCGGCCGACCCATCGCCGAATTTCAGGACATAAGGTTCAAGCTGGCGCGGATGGCGACCGAGATCGAGGCATGCCGCCAGCTCATGTATCATGTCTGCGATCAGATCGACACGGGGCGGCGCTGCGATGCCGAGGCGTCGATGGTCAAATATCTCGCCTCCGAAATGGCAGAGCGCGTCACCAGCGACGCGCTGCAGATATTGGGCGGCGCCGGCTATACCACCCATTATGCCGTCGAGCGCTATTGGCGCGACGCGCGGCTGACCAAGATTTTCGAGGGCACGTCGGAAATCCAGCTGCGGATCATTTCCGACCATCTGCTGGGACGCTGAGCGGCGGGCGGCGGGGCGCCATTCCATCGCAGATGTAATGAGATGGGTGCCCGGCTTGCGCGGGACCCCGCGGCGATGATCATGGCCGGCGAACGAAATGACGGGAGGCGCCGGACAGGTCCGGCGGACGGATCATGCAGCACTATGACTATATCATCGTCGGCGCCGGCTCGGCCGGCTGCGTGCTCGCCAATCGGCTGAGCGAGAGCGGAAAGCACCGGGTGCTGTTGCTGGAGGCGGGGCCGGACAAGGAAAGCTTCTGGGTCCGCACCCCGGCGGGAGTTCCGTTCCTCTACACCGATCCCAGGCTCAACTGGATGTATCATTCGGAAGAGGAGCCGACGCTGGACGGCCGGCGCGTCTATCACCCGCGCGGCATGCTGATGGGGGGATCGAGCGCGATCAACGGCATGGTCTATATCCGCGGCAATCGGTTCGATTACGACCGGTGGGCGGCGGAGGGCAATGCGGGATGGTCGGCCGCCGACGTTCTGCCCTATTTCCGGCGCGCCGAAACCAATCTCGATTTCGTCGACCAGTATCACGGATCGACGGGGCCGATGCGCGTCGCGCGTGCTTCCTATGACATCCCGGTGGTCGACGCCTTCGTCGATTCCGGCCGCGCGGCCGGGCTGCCGCCGACGGAGGATTTCAACGGCGCGCAGCAGGAGGGCGCCCAGCTCTATCAGTTCACGATCAGCGAGGGGCGGCGCAATTCGACGGCCCACTCCTTCCTCCGGCCGGCGCGGCGCCGTCCCAACCTCGAACTGCTCGATCGTGCGCCGGTCAGCCGCCTGATCATCGAGGACGGGCGGGTGCGGGGCGTTTGCTATGTCCGGGGTGGTCAGGAGCACCGCGCCTATGCGCGCGAGACGTTGCTGAGCGGCGGATCGATCAATTCGCCCCAGCTTCTGATGCTGTCGGGGATCGGCCCGGCGGCGCATCTCGCCGAAAACGGCATCGCGGTCGTCCACGATCTGCCGGGCGTCGGCCGCAATCTTCAGGACCATATCAGCGCCCCGGTCAACTACGAGACGCGCGAGGGCATGTCGCTCAACAAGACCCTGTCGGGGGTGCGCAAATATCTCAACGGCGTGCGCTACCTGCTGACGAGGTCGGGACCGCTGTCGCTCGGAACGTCGCAGGCGGCGGCATTCATCCGCACCGATCCCGAAGCGGCGGCGCCCGACATCCAGATCAGCTTCCGCGCCTGGAGCTTCGATTTCAACGCGAGAGGCCAACTCAAGATGCACAGCTATCCGGGGGTACAGGCGGTGGCGATCCTGCTTCGTCCCGAATCGCGCGGAACGCTGACTCTCAATCCGCAGGATCCGCGGCAGGCGCCGGTGCTGCGCTTCAACTATCTGACCGAGGAATATGATCGCGCCACCCTGCTGCGGGGCATCCGATGGATGCGCCGCATCGCCTCTACCGGCGCGTTCGGCGATGCGGTCGTGCGCGAATGCGGGCCGGGCGAACAGCTCCAGAGCGACGACGAAATCCTGTCCTACGTCCGCGAATATGCGCAAAGCGTGATGCATCCTGTCGGTACCTGCAAGATGGGGACCGGCCCCGACGCGGTCGTCGATCCCCGGCTTCGCGTCCATGGCATACCGGGCGTGCGCGTCATCGATGCGTCGATCATGCCCTATGTCGTCAGCGGCAACACCAACGCCCCGACGATCATGATCGCCGAACGCGCCGCTGACCTGATTCTGGCCGACGCCGGCTGACTTCCGTTCGGAGACGCTTTCATGCGATTGCCTTTCAAGCCGCGCCGCACCGCGCTCTACCTGCCCGCGATCAATGCCAGGGCCGTTGCCAAGGCGCGGACACTGCCGGTCGATATCGTCATCCTCGATCTGGAAGACGCGGTCGCGCCGGAGCGAAAGGAAGAAGCGCGTAACGCCGCCGTGGCGGCGGCGCAGGAGGGCGGTTTCGGGGACCGCGAGCTGATCATCCGCGCCAACGGACTCGACACGCCCTGGTGGCGCGACGATCTGGTCGCGGCTGCGCGCTCGGGCGCGGACGGCGTGTTGGTGCCCAAGGTTGGCAGCGCCGCCGACATCGCGCGCTGTGGGGAACTGCTCCGCGATGCGCCGGCGGGACTGTCGCTGTGGGCGATGATCGAGACTTGCGCGGCCGTTGTTGCATTGCCTGCCATCGCGGCCGCCGCGGAGGGCTCGCGCCTTGCGGCAATGGTTCTGGGCACCAACGATCTTGCGAAGGAAATGCGCGCGGCGCTCACGCCTGACCGGCTCGCTTTCCTGCCGATCCTGACCTCCGCCGTCATCGCGGCGCGCGCGCATGGGCTGATCGTACTCGACGGAGTCTGCAACGATTTTCAGGATATCGACCGCTTCGAGGCGGAGTGTCGGCAGGGTCTGGTATTGGGCTTCGACGGCAAGACCATCATCCATCCGCGACAGGTCGATCCGTGCAATGCCGTCTATTCGCCGACCCCCGACGAGGTGCGATGGGCGGAGCGCATCATCACCGCTTTCGATGCGCCCGACCATGCGGGGAAGGGGGTGGTGCAGATCGACGGGCAGATGGTCGAACGGCTTCACCTCGACGATGCGCGACGTGTGCAGGCTACAGCGGCCGCGATAGCACGCCGACGCGATGAATCGGTCGATTGAGAGCGCCATCTCATCACGTCTGTGATGAGTTCGCGTCGGATGGCACCGAATACTCGCACATCGGAGGCGATTGTGCTTTCGTAGTGGAGAAGGTTGGAAAAGGGCTGCCGACTCCTACTGATTTTCAACCTCTTCATCCTGTTTTCCAAATAATCCTGCGCTGCGGGAGGAGGAGTTGTTTCGCCTTTTCAGGCTCCGTTTCTCTGAATTTCTGAAAATGAAGTTCCATCATTCACAAGATATTCCATGCGCGAAGCATGAGATTTGGGAGGGAGTTTTGCGATGCTTACCAAAAGCATAATGCTTCAATCGGCCGCACTGGGGCTCATCATGGCGGCACCTGCCCATGCCCAGACGTCTTCGGACGAGAGCGAAGTCGCTCGTGCGACCTCGAGTGACGACATCGTCGTCACCGCGCAGCGCCGCGAGCAATCGATGCTCTCGGTCCCGATCGCGATTACCGCGGTAACGGGCGCCGCGCTCGCCAACGCGGGGGTCAGCGACAGCAGCCAGCTTGCGACGGTCGTTCCGAACCTCCAGATCAACAGCGCCTACGGCAAGACGCAGCCCAATTTCTCGCTGCGCGGTATCGGCGTCGGCAACGAATATTCCGCCAATCAGGCATCGCCGATCGGCGTCTATATCGACGATGCCTATATCGCGTCACGTACCAGCCAGGGCGCCCAGCTCTACGATCTCGAACGCATCGAGGTGCTTCGCGGTCCCCAGGGGACGCTGTTCGGCCGCAACACCACGGGCGGCGCGATCAACATGATCACGCGCAAGCCGGACCTGTCGGGCAGCAGCGGCTATGTCGAGGCGAGCTATGGCAATTATGACACCCTCCATGGACAGGCCGCGCTGGAAACGACGCTGGTCGAAGACCAGCTCGGCATCCGCATCGCCGCCAACTACGATCGCAACGACCCGACATTCAGGAATCTGATTCCCGGCAAACCCAGTCCGAACGGCGGAACGAGCTATTCGGGCCGCGTCCAGCTCCGCTGGAAGCCGGTGCCCGAACTCGACGTGTTGCTGAAGGCCTATGGATCAAAGGACAAGCTGACCCAGGGCGCGCTCCATTCGGTCGGCGCGACGCCGTCGGGAGCCAATCCGATCACCGGCTATACGCGCGACGGGCTGGGTTTCTACGAGGTCGAATATGGCTATGCCGGCAAGCGCCGGACCAACAGCTATGGCTTCCTCGGCAAGATTTCCTACGAGGCGAGCGACAGTCTCACGCTTCACTCGCTGACCAGCTACGATGGCGGCTATTTCCTCGTCGACAATGATGCCGACGCGCAGCCGCTCAGCCTGCTCGATTATACGCCGTCGTCGAAGACCCACCAGTTCAATCAGGAATTGCGGGCGAACCTGTCGACCGATCGCCTCGATCTGGTGCTTGGTGCCTATTACGGGACCGATACGACGCGGACCAACAACAATCTCGGCCTCTATTTCTTCCTGCGCGACCTCGGTGCGCCGCCCGATGTGACGGGTGCGACGGGCGGCTTCTCGATCAACCAGCGCTATACCCAGGATCGCCGTTCGACTGCGATCTTCGCGCAGGCCGACTACAAGCTGACCGACCAGCTCACGCTGACGGCGGGGCTGCGCTATACATGGGACAAGTCGAAGCTGCGCAATGCGCTCTCCTATTTCGGCGACTATGACTATGAGCCGATCGTCTATACCGTCACCGACCCGGCAAATTACGGTCAGCCGGTGCCGACCCAATATGGCAAGGACGGCGCGCTGACCGGCCGCCTCGCGCTCAATTACGAGTTCGACAGCGGGGCGATCCTCTATGCCAGCTACAATCGCGGCTATCGCGGAGGGACGTTCAACGGCGGCGCCTACGCCAGCGTCGCACAGCTCGACTATATCAAGCCGGAGACGGTCAACGCCTATGAAGTGGGCAGCAAGGGACGGCTGTTCGACGGCGCGATCAGCTATTCGCTCGCGGCTTTCTATTATGATTACAAGAACCAGCAGACCAACGAGGTCATCAACTTCACGGGCTTCCTCCGCAATGCCGGTTCGGCGACCGTCTATGGCGGGGAACTGGAGCTCAACGGCCGCGTGTCGCCCGCGCTGTCGTTCAACGCGTCGCTGGGATTACTGCACAGCAAATACGATCAGCTCGTGCTCGGCCGCGATGTCGCGAGCGGGACGGTCGGCGTCGATCTGGCGGGTAATGAGCTGCCGTTCGCGCCGCACGTGACCGCCCAGGCCGGCATCGACTGGACGATGGCGCGGATCGGCGACGGCGACCTCAAATTCCTGCCGCGTGTCTCCTATACCGGACATCAGTGGTTCTCGCCGTTCAACGACCGCGAATCCTTCCCTGGCGACCCGATCGGCAACGAGCGTCTGCACCAGGACGGCTATGCGAAGGTCGATGCCCAACTGCTGTGGAGCAACGATCGGATCACCGCCGGTCTCTATGTCAAGAACCTGTTCCAGAAGCATTATTATCTCTACGGTCTCGACCTCCGGACCTTCTTCGGGCTCGATTTCTTCGCGCCTGCCGATCCGCGCACCTGGGGGGCGATGGTGCGCTTCAACTTCTGACGCCTGTCGCCTTCTCTCAGCCTGATCGGGCGCAGCCGCATGCGTGGCTGCGCCCGTTTTTTGCCTCGTCCGGGGCCAGAAAAAAGGCCGCCGCCATCGGTGGAACCGAAGGCGGCGGCCGTGCGGGGCGCCGAAGCGATACGGCGTCAGGGCAGCCGGACGGTCGGCTCGAACTCCAGCCGGAACGCATCGCCGTCGCGCACGACCGTGCCGCCGCCCGCGCCCGTCCAATGCGTGCCGAGGACGAGGCAGCCGTCCTCGGTCGCGTCGGTGAACAGCTTCCAGCGCGTCCTTTTGCTCATTTCGGGGTCGGCATCGACGTTGGTGCCCCAGTCGGGATGCGCGAGCTGGCAGGGATGATGAACGCAGTCGCCGGTGATGATCGCGCTTTCGTCTTCGGAGCGGACGACGATCGAGACGTGGCCCGGCGTATGGCCGATGGTCGGCGTCAGAAACACTTCGTCGGTGATCCGGTGATCGACCTCGACCAGATCGACGAGCCCGGCATCGATCACCGGCTGGACCGACTCCCGCTCGACCGAGGCGTTGCATTCGCGCCAGGCTTCGTCGACGTCGGGACTGTGGTGGGTCGCCTGCATGAAATCATATTCGACCCGCCCGAACAGATAGCGCGCGTTGGGGAAAGTCGGCACCCAGCGCCCGTCGACCCGGATCGTGTTCCAGCCGACATGGTCGAGGTGCAGGTGGGTGCAGACGACGACGTCGATCGATTCCGGCGGGAACCCCGCGGCCTTCATCTTCTCCAGGAAATCGGTCTGCATTTGATCCCAGATCGGCGCGATCTTCAGGTCCTTGTCGTTGCCGATGCAGGTATCGACCATGATCCGCTTCGTGGGTGTGTCGAGGATGAAGGCGTGCAGGCTGAGGCTCGGCTCGCCCTTTTCGGTGATGAATTCGGGGTAGAGCCACGGGATCGCCAGCAGCGCCTCCGGCGTCGCATCGGGCATCAGGCCCGGTATGCCTTCGGGCACGATCTGTTCGATGACCTGACTGATCCTGACCTTGCCGATTGTCCAGCTTTGCATTGGTTCATCCCTCACCCGATCGAATAGGGCCCGTCCGGACCCGGTCGCGCGAGGATAGCGGAGAAAGGTCCGTGCCCGAATGCGTCCGGACGATCCATTGCATATGCGATGAAGCGCGCGGGCCGTTTTGCGCCGCCGCCGAAAGCGATAGGGTCATGCGAAGGGAAAGGATCGCACGATGGATTGCCACCATTTCATTGACGGTCGCGAGGTCGTCGAACCGGGCGCGCGCTATCTCGACAATCTGGCGCCGGCGACGGGCGAAGTGATCGGACGTGTCGCGCTCGGCGGCGCGGAGATCGTCGACCGGGCGGTCCAGTCGGCGCGCGCCGCCTTTCCGGCGTGGCGCGACATGCGGCCGATGGAGCGCGGCCGTATCCTCGTCGACATCGGCCGCGCGATCCGCGCCCATGCCGCGCGACTGGCGGAGATGGAGGCGCGCGAAACCGGCAAGGTCATGGCGCAGGCGATCGGCGAGATCGAGATGTCCGCCCAGTATTTCGAATATTACGGCGGCCTTGCGAACATCTTCTACGGCGAAGTCATCAATATCGGTGCGCCCTATCACAGCTACACGCGCCGCGAGCCTTTTGGCGTCGTCGCGACGATCCTGCCGTGGAACGCGCCGCTGAATCAGGCGGCGCGCGCGATCGCGCCGGCGCTGGCGGTCGGCAATACGGTGGTGGCCAAGCCGTCGGAGGAAACGCCGTCGACGCTGGTCGAGGTCGCGCGCCTTGCGGTCGAGGAATGCGGCCTGCCGCCCGGTGTCGTCAACGTCGTGCTGGGCACGGGGCGCGAGGTGGGCGAACCGCTGGTCGCGCACGAGCGCATTCGCAAGGTCATGTTCACGGGCAGCGTGCGGGCGGGCCGCGAGATCGGCCGCGTCGCCGCGGAACGGATCATCCCGCTGACGCTGGAACTGGGCGGCAAGTCGCCGAACATCGTCTTCGCGGACGCCGACCTCGACGCGGCGGTGGCGGGCGCGGTGCGCGCCTTCACGATGAATGCGGGACAGGTCTGCGTCGCGGGAACGCGGCTGCTGCTCCAGTCGTCGATATATGATGCCTTTCTCGACCGGCTCGTCCCCGCGGTCGATGCGCTCAGATATGGCGATCAGGACGGCGCGGTCTTCGGCGCGACGACCACGGCCGCGCAGTTCGAGCGCGTGCGCCGGTTCCACGATCTGGCGAAGGCCGAGGGCGCGGTGCGGCTGACGCGCGAGCCGCCGGAACCGGCGGCGGGCAAGGGGCTCTTCCCGGCACCGGCAGTCTATGCGGGCGTGACGCCTGATATGCGGATCGCGCGCGAGGAGGCATTCGCCCCCATCCTGACCGTGCTGACGTTCGAGGACGAGGATCAGGCGGTCGCGATCGCCAACGACAGCGATTTCGGGCTCGGCGCGGGCGTCTGGACCCGCGACATCGGCCGCGCGCTCCGCATGGCCGCGGCGCTGGAGGCGGGCCAGGTCTTCGTCAACGAATATATGGCTGGTGGGATCGAGACGCCCTTCGGCGGATACAAGAACAGCGGCTATGGGCGAGAGAAGGGGATCGAGGCGCTGACCCATTATACCCAGCTCAAATGCGTAACGATCCGCATATGAGCGCGGAAAGCCGGATGGCAGGCGCGCAACCGTTCACTGCCTTGCTCGCTCGGTCGATTACGGCGTCGGGGAACGCGCGTCCCACGGACGAGCAATATGCCGCCGCCCGCCGCATCCTTGTCGATTGGCTGGGCGTCGCGCTGGCGGGGACGACCGAGCCGGTCGCGAAAATCCTCCGCGCCGAGTTTGCATCCGCCGAAGGCGCGGCGTCGGTGCTGGGCGGCGGCCGGGCGTCGGCCGCCGATGCGGCGCTGGTCAACGGCACCACCGGTCACGCTCTCGATTATGACGATGTTCAGCAGTTCATCGGGCATCCGGCGACAGTCGTGGTCCCGGCCGCGCTGGCGGTGGCGGAGACGGTGGACGCGGGGGGCGAGGAACTCGCCCGCGCGATCATCGCCGGTTATGACGCCGCGCGCTTCGTCGGGACGCTCGCCATGCCGGGCCATTACGACCATGGCTTCCATTCGACGGCGACGATCGGCGCGTTCGGGGCGATGGCGGCATCCGCCGTGCTGATGGGCCTCGCGCCGGAAGAAACCGAAAACGCGATCGGGCTGGCGGCGACGCAGGCGGCGGGGCTGAAATCGATGTTCGGGACCATGGCCAAGCCCTTTCACGCAGGCCGTGCGGCGTCGGCCGGCGTCATTGCCGCCCGGCTTGCCGCGCGCGGAATGACCGCAAATCGCGAAAGTCTGGAAACCGATCAGGGCTTTCTCGCCACTCAGGCGCACCAGCCGGTTCCGGCCGACTGGCGGGCGCCGCGATTCGGGGAGAGCCTCGACCACCTGCTCTTCAAATATCACGCCTCCTGCTACCTGACGCATTCGAGCATCGAGGCGGTCCGGCAGTTGGTGATCGAACGGGGGCTGATCCCGGACGCTTTGGAGAGCGTCGTACTTCGGGTTCCGGCCGGCCATCTCAAGGTCTGCAATATCGAAAATCCGGCGACCGGCCTCGAATCCAAATTCAGCCTGCGGCAGGTCGTCGCGTTGACGCTCGGCGGTTATGACACGGCGGATATCGGCGTTTTCAACGACATGCTCGCCGGCGACGAGGCGCTCGGACGCCTGCGCGGCAAAATCGGCGTGGTGGGCGATCTCGACAGCATATTCGGCGCGAGGGCGACCATCAGGATCGGCGATGATACGATGCTCGAGGCGGTTTGGGACGTGTCCGAAGCGGACATCGGACCGAATGATCTCGATGACAGGCTGGACCGGAAATTTTCCGTATTGGCGACACCCTTGATCGGCGCGGCACGCGTTCGCGAGGTCCTCGATCTTTCATACGACATTCGTAAAACCGATCTGGCGAAGCTGTCGGCCTCCCTCCATATCGCTTGAGAAACCGCGGTTCTCACGGCTTAAGATCGGCGGTCAGCCGCGCTTGGCGTTCCATGCGCGGACCGCAGCCAGCGTCTTTTCTATATGCGCCTGCGGGTTGCGGTCGGTGTAGCTCAGCAGGATGGTTCCGTCGGGTGCGATGACGAACGACGTCCGGTTGGAGATGAGCGTCTGGTTGGGGCCCGGCATGGCGGTGTCGTATTTGACCGCGACCTTGGCGCCCGGATCGGCCGCGACGGCGAATTTGTCGCGGCATTCCGACTTGGAGAATTCCGCCACGCGATCGATGTTGCCTGCGGTCACGCCGATGATGCGGGCACCTAACTGATTGAACTGGCTGTTCGCTTCCGCGAACAGATGGGCTTCCATCGTGCAGCCGGGGGTGAATGCGGCGGGGAAGAAATAGAGCACGACCGGCCCGTTCCGCAGCGTCTGTTTCAGCGTCAGGCTGAAGGATTTGCCGCCCTGCGCGGCGTTCAGCGTGAAGTCGGGCGCCTTCGCGCCCTGCTGGAGGGCCGCGATGCCCTGTACGGGGAGGACGGCCAGCAACAGGCCGAGGCCGAACGACGTCGCGATCTTGTTCCGGATTTTCATCTGGCTTCTCCAACTCGAACGGTGGGCGCGCGCCTCGTCCGGACTCTCTTCCGCTCTCCTCTTCGTCGGCGCGTGGCGAAAGGTTGCGACGGGAGACAGGATGATGAAAAAAAGCGGCGGCGTCTACACCGATCATTCGTTTCCCGTCCGCGCGCTCCCCGGGCCCCTTGCCGTCGCGGCCCCCACGATGCATCTTCAAGCGATGACCAAATATCTCATCTCCTTTCCGAGCGACGCCCTGGTCCTCACCGACGCAGAGTTCCCGATCGTGTCCGCCGACGCGCACGCGGTGATCGAGGAAGCCAGGGCCGCCGGCGTCTATGTGTTCGGCGGAGGGATAGCGGAGCAGGTTGCGCCCGTACTGGTCTCCGCCGACGGATCGGTGTCGGCCGAAATCTATCCCGGCAGCGGGCTCACGGGCGGCTTCACGGTGCTGGAACTGCCGTCCCGCGAGGATGCGGTCGAGTGGGCGAGCAAGATCGCGGCGGCCTGTCGATGCGCGCAGGAGCTTCGCGAATTCATGTACGACCCCGCGAGCTAGTCCATACTCGATTGCAGCGGCGCTGCGGCGTCCACGCGGCGGCCGATCATGCGGGAGAGCGTGTCGTCCCGCCACCCGAAGCGATGCACCAGAACCATCGCGACGTGCCCTGCGATCAGCGCAAGCAGCGTCCAGGCCAGCAAGCCGTGCACCGCATTGGCGGGGGCGGTCATCCACGCGATCTCCTGTCCCGTCGGTGCTGCGAACTCGATGCCGAACAGCGTCACCCCCTTGCCGCTTCCGGCCATGCGGAACAGCGCGAGCGCGGGCACGACGATCATCAGCAGATAGAGGAGGATATGGCCGATGCGCGCCGCCTGGCCGATCGCATTCGATGAATAGGTGGGGCGCCGCCGCCGGTTGCGAAGCGCCCAAAGCGCGCGGACGACGACGAGCGCGAGGATGAGGGCGCCGATCGATGCGTGCGTGCCGACCCAGAATTTCATCAGCGGGACGCGGCCGAGCACGCTCTTCATGATCATGCCGCCGAGCTGCCAGAACAGCAGCAGCGCCATCGTCCAATGCAGCAGCCGTGTCACCGATCCATAATGGTTGGGCGTGTCGCGCAGCAGCATGTCGGTTCTCCGTTCCTTAGGGTCAGGACCCATTAATTTGCGGTTCGAGGTTTGAAGCGATTTCGTTCAGGGCGAGGAGGCAAGGCGTAGGAATATGTCGATATTTCAAGACTTGCCGACGAAGCCATGGACGAAATCGGTCAAATCCCGCAGGGACGCCGAAATGGCTTCGATCTCAGGCCCGCGCGGCCTTGCGGGTAGCGATGCTACCCGCTGCATCCGCCCGAACCCGATATCTTCGCCATTTCGACGCCTCGAACCGCAAATTAAGGGGTCCTGACCCTAAGGAACGGAGAACCGACATGCTGCTGCGCGACACGCCCAACCATTATGGATCG